>CAKZTD010000093.1 GCA_937921595.1 uncultured Saprospiraceae bacterium | reverse complement strand
TCTGAACGACATAAATTCCTGTATGAAAATCTTGTATATTAAATCGTCTTAAATAAGGACCTTTTAAATCATTAAATATTTTTTCTTGGATTAAGACTCCTGAAATAGAATAAAATCGAATGATTGTTGAAGTGTTTTCTTTTGCTTCATAAGTGATCATGAATTCTCCTTCTGTCGGGTTTGGGAAAAAAATACATTTGGATTTTTCCTCTGTTTCAAGATTGATACTTCCTAATCTATAGATACCAACATCATCAGAAGATAAGACTGTGGAGAGATGAGTTCCTGCAAAAAGTTGCTTGTTAAACTCAACAAAATTTCTAATTGCAAGATTCTGATTACTACCTATATTTTTTACTGTATTTCCATTGTATAAAACAGTAATACTTGTTAAATAGTCTCCTTCAGTATTTCTATTATATCCTCCAATGGCTAAGTAATTACTAAATTGTTTTAATGCCCTGAGTTCTATAAGCTCAGAATCAAAACCCTGTATGCCTTGCCAATTATTCCCATCCCATTTTATAAGTGCATAGAATTGTTCATCACCTGGGATTTTCAGTTTGCTTCCCGCTACATAGAGGTCATCTTGAAAAACTTCTATATCCCAAATATCAAAATTGGATATTAAATTGGGAATGATTTCTCCTTCTAGATTTGTCCATGTTTCTCCATCCCAAATGATAAAACCAACATAAGATTCATCATAATAGATATCGTTTAAACGGCCCCAAGCAATTAATTCATCATTAAAAATAGTGAAGTTGGAAATATACTGCACGATAAGTTCAATTCCGGTATTGTTAGTAACTGCTCCCCATTCATTGCCATTCCATCTGGCAATATTTTTTAAATTTTTATCACCTATACGATCAAAATTTCCTGCGATATAAAGTTCATTTTGAAACTCAATAGCATGAAAAACATTTCCAGCATAATATTGATCAGGGAATCCAAAAGAACTAAGATATACTTCAGAATTTGGTAAACTAACCCAGGTGTTTTCATGCTTTTCGTATTTTAGCATATTGCCATAATTGAGAAAAGGACTATTATTCCCATGTGCATAAAGATCGTCTTTATAGGTCGTAAAATTTCTTACTAGCAAATAAATTAAACTATCTGAAGCAAAAGATCTCCATTTTTTATCATCCCAATAAGCGAGCCCTCTTGCGGAGACGCCATCTATGTTGCTGAAATATCCTCCTGCAAAAAGTTTATCTTCGAAGCTAAATAATTCTGTATATCCGAAGTCGATTCCACCACCTACCGGATACCAATTTTGAGCATTTGCAAAAATACTTATCGAACAGAACAGTAAGATTTTTATAAATTTCATAGCTTTGGTTTTTCATATTAGTTTTAGTATCAATTCTTCATAATTATCTTAGATTCATTAACTCCTCTCGATTGGATCTGAACAATGTAAGCTCCTGTATGAAAATCCTGTAAATTAAATCGTCTTAAATAAGGGCCTTTTAAATCATTGAAGATTTCTTCATGGACTAAGATTCCGGAGATGGTATAAAATCGAATGGTGGTTGAAGTGTTTTCTTTTGCTTCATAAGTGATCATGAATTCTCCTTCTGTTGGATTTGGGAAGAAATTGCATTTGGAATTTGAGTCTTCATCAAGGTTGAATTTCCCTAATCTATAGATGCCTACGTCATTAGAAATCGTATCAGAATCGATATTGGTTCCAACAAAAAGTTGTTTGTTGAGTTCTGCAAAATTTCTGATCGAAAGACTAAAGTCTCCTTCAATTTCCTTTATCGTATTTCCATTGTATAAATAAGTGACACCATCGGAGTTGTTTTCGGAGAAATTAAAGAATTCTCCTCCAATGGCTAAATAGGTGCTAAATTTTTTTAGAGCAATTAGCTGTGTATTATTAGAATTAAAACCATTAATTCCTTTCCACTGGTTACCATCCCATTTTATAAGAGAGTAATGTTGATCATCTCCAACAATTTTTATTCGAGTACCTGCAGCGTACAATTCTCCTTGGTACTCTTCTAATTCATAAATATTAAAAAAAGAAAAAACTGTTGAATCTGTTATCAAATTATTTCCTAGGTCACTCCAGGCTTCTCCATTCCATCTTAAAACCCTATAGTCAGTTTCCCAATTTTCATTGTTTTCATATTCAACAGATGTAGATATAATTAACTCGTTATTAAAAATTTCAAAAGAGGTAACCCTATTAATATGTAAGCCAGCTCCTAAGTTACTTGGAATCTCTACCCATTCAATACCATTCCATTTTGCAATATTCTTTATAGGTTTATCGCTGATATAATCAAAATCTCCAGCGACATAAAGTTCGTTTTGAAACTCAATAGCATTAAATATTTGTCCTGATGTAAATTGGCCGCTACTTCCTTGTAAAGATATTTCTGAATTGGGTACGTTTATCCAGGTGTTTTCAAGTTTGTCGTACTTGATGATATAACTAGGATCATATAAATTACCATAACGTCCATATGCATAAAGTTCATCATTATAAGTTACAAAAGTGCTTACAGATCTATATGGAAGACCATCAATAAAAAATGATTTCCATTTTTTATTATCCCAATAAGCAAGACCTCTTGCAGGTGCTCCATCAATTGTATTGAAAATTCCTCCAACAAAAAGTTTGTCTTCAAAGCTATATAATTCAGCACCACCAAGATTGATTCCACCACCTACGGGAAACCAGTTCTGAGCATTAGAGAAAATACTTATCATGCAGAAAAGAAGGGTTGTAATAAATTTCATAGCTTTTTTCAAAATAACGTCTATATCAATTGTTGTATTTTAAAGATAGAAATAAAAAATTGGAAAATTTATTTATTCCAATCTTCATTTAAAACAGAATGAGTAGGATGTTCTTAAATAGAAAAAGCTTTGTGCCAAAATCATTGACACAAAACTTAACCAAAACGATGAATCTATAGTATGAGTTTTTTTTAATTTTTTTGAACCAATAAAGGTACACTCGTATGAACACTCATGTTTTTTGTATCACTCACAAAAAATAAACGATCCCAAAATCCATGTTGAGATTGATACATCACCAATAAATCAGTATCATGTTTGTCTACGAAATCATTAAGACTTTTTTGTAAAGTCTTTCCAGGAATGTGATGTATACTTATTTCAACCGGAGGTGTACGTTCTTCAAAAAAATGCTTCATTTTTTCCATTTTTTTCCAAGCTTCTAGATCTCCTTCCTTTTTGAAATTTACATGAACGATCCGAACTTTCGGAGATAAAGGTGCAATCAAACCAAAGGTTCTCCAGATTTCAAAAGGATCAGAATCTTTGACATCGGTTGCGTAAGTCATCGTGCTGATTCCTTGAAACTGTGCCTTCTCCGGAATAATCATCACAGGGCATTTAGCTTTGCCGACTACTCCTTGAGCAACACTTCCGATCAATTTTTCAATGCCTTTTCTGTTCTCTCCTCGACTTCCCATAATAATCAAATCTATATCATTATTATCAGCCATAGAACAAATACTTTGGATAGGAGTACCCAACTGTAAATCAGTTGTAAGTCGTGGAGCGTATTTTAATGTCTGACTCAAGAGGGTCATGTGCTTATCTAAAAATTTATTGAGTCGTTCTTTAGCTACTTCCATACGTGTTTGAGTAGATTTAGCGACTAAAATAGGGTAGTCCATTGCCTCTGATTCCGGGATGACAATATTTGTTACTTGGATAGATGCTTGGGTTAAGCTTGCCAATTGTACTGCATATCGCAAAGCATTTCCAGAGCATTCTGAAAAATCAACAGGAACTAATATTTTTGTAAGTTTTTCCATTTGTTTATTTTTTAATAACTTTTTGAAATATATTTTCTACGAGATTATTTGTTCCACTTTTTTATCCACATTCGGAATAATGAAAATCGGCATCTTTGCATGTTCCATCAATTCACTCCAAGGACTTCCCATAATCTTATCTTCCAACCAACTTCTTCCTTGTGCACTCATCACCAGAAGATCAAAATTTTCTTTATCAATAACTTCGACCAGATTGTGTATCCGAGTTCCATTCAATTCGATGACTTCCGCTTGATAGCCTTGTGATCTTAAAAAATACTTCCAATCCAGTAAGGCCATTCTTTCTTTTTCTTTGATCACTTCCCATTCAGTATTTCGCTTATTAATGTCAACTCCATCCCATTCGATATCGAAGTCAGGAGGCATCACATAGGCCAAAACAATAGAGGATAATTCATTTCCAGCATGCTGGATAGCCCAGTTTATTGTTTTTGAAGTTTTGCTTTCTTCTTCTATTAACACAAGTATCTTTTTCATGATTTCATTTTTAAATAAATCAATAATTCAAAATTATCGGATAACCAAAACAGGTGTTTGTGTATAAGTATTGACAAAGGATTCTGTAACACTCCCTAGTAAGAAATTTTCAAAAACAGAATGTCCTTTTGCTCCCATGACCACCATGTCAAAATCTTTTCCTTGTACATAATCTTTCAATTCTGAAGCGACATTATTATAGTTGTTTATGATGACATCTTTTTCAAAAGCCGCATTACTCAATCCATGACTTTTCTGAAAACTATCAAAGGCTTCCCAAGCATTATCAATGATAGATTGTCTAAACTTTGGATTCATGGTCATTCCATAATACTGGTCAGAAAGTAATGTGCTGACTACATTAACGGCAGTTACCTGTCCATCATCTCCTGCAAGATCCAAAGCCATTTTTAATGCCTTGATCGAGTACTCAGAAAAATCAATTGGTACAAGAATATTTTTAATGTTTTTAGAAAATGTAGGAGGAACAAATAAAACATTGCTTTCTGCTTTCCTTACAATTCTACGAGTAGTGATTCCACTTCCTTCGCTTTGTTTTTTACTACCTACCACTAAAAGATCAATCTCTTTTAATTTTACTTTATCCAAAAGCGTTTGATAAGCTTTTCCTTCTACAACCTCTATGTCGATATCAAAGTCTGCATTTTCAAAATACTTTAATGACTTACCTTTTAATACATCTCTTACTTTTTCGTCAATCGGATATCCAGCCGAGAACATTTTATGAAATTCCAATTCCGAATTTGCAGGAACCAACATGTTTGGGATGATATGATACAAGTACATTTTTTCAATTTTTATTTGCTTTGATAAGACTTGAATAAATGCCATCAATTGATCATCCATCTCGCTTAAGTCGCTTGCGATTAGAATTCTGTTGAAAATATTTTTCATGATATAAAGGTTTTGATATTTTTTTAACTGGGAACTACCTTCCAAGTAGCTCATTATTTTACTTCAAAGTTAAAACACTGTCTTCCTTTGATAACTGATTAATATCAATTTACAGTTTGATGTTTGTCATGTTTTAATCTGCTACATCCTATTAATTTTGGAGTATAATTTTATAAAAAAATAAGAATCATGTTAGCTAAAGAAAAGAAAGCAGTTTCAAAAGTATTTATAGAACCAATGGAAGTTACTCAAGCTCTAGTTGGTTTAGGTTTAGATAATTCAGATGCTTCGGCATTGCGGTATTTTAATTTTTTTACAAAAAAAGTACCGACAACCGCAGCCTACTTTATGCATGTTGTTCCAAAGTTCAATTTAATGAATGCCATGTATAAAAAGGAAACTCAGCAATTATCTAGCAAGGTTTCCATTAGTGATAGTATGATCAAACGGATGGAAGAACGCATCAATACTTTGTTTCTGCAAAAAGAAAAATTATATGTAGAATACGATGTCAAAGAAGGCAATCCTTTGGAAGAAATGTTGAAAAGTAGTGAGGAACTGAAAATAGATCTATTGGTAATTGGGCAGAAAAAAAATAAACCGAATACTAATATTCTTGCAAAAAATCTTGCTCGTAAGACTTCTTCCAATGCCTTGGTTATTCCAGAAGATGCTCCAGAAGATATTTCGAATATTTTGGTACCTATTGATTTTTCGCCAAATTCCGTAAGAGCATTACAAGCAGCGATCAGTTTACACAAACGATTAGATAATCCTGCTCCGATTACTTGTTTGAATGTTTATAGCATTCCTAGTCTACAGCATTTTAAAATTGATGCAGGTTGGATACAGACCAAGAAAACAGTAGAATCAAATATCAGAGATGGTTTTGAAGCATTTTTAGCTTCTTATGCAGGAGATTATAAAAATCAAATTAAAGTAGATTTAGTTGAAAAAACGCAACCAGGTATTGCTCAATATATTATGGACTATGCTACGGCGAATGGTAACGATTTTCTTTGCTTGGGTGCCAAAGGTCATTCAAATGTACACTTGCTTCTAATGGGAAGTGTTGCCGAAGAATTACTCGACAGCAATGGAACAATTCCGACTTTGATTGTTAAATGAGGAAAATTTCAGGAGCAAATTGTTGAACAATATAAACTACTGTAGACTTTTGAATACTGATTTAGAAATGAGTGAATGAATGAATTTATAAATGAGTGAATACCCCTCCAAAATGTCAAGAAAACAATCTTTGGATCAAGAATTCCCCGATATTCAATCACTCTCTCATTCTGACAAGAAGCATAGAGTAAAATACTAGAATCAAATTTTCATCATAAAAGTGCAAAACAACTTAAAAACAATAAAATCATGTTAGTAAAAGATAGTAGACTCGTCAGTGATATCCAAAAAGAATTCAACGAAAAATTTCCTTTTTTAAAAATTGAATTTTATAAAAAACCTCATAAAGTAGGAGAAGGAAATGTGGAAAAAGAACATTACTCTTCAGATAAAATTCTTGCAGAAATTAGATCAAAACACAACACTGGTGAATTGAGCATTAACGGTCACCTAAAAGTTGCAACTTTAGAGAAAGCCTTTGCTGATCAATATGGCCTAAGAGTACAAGTATTTCGGAAATCCGGTGAAATTTGGTTGCAAACCACTTCTACAGACGAATGGACATTGAGTGAACAAAATGAACATGCAAAACAATTTATCGCCAGCTCTACAGAGAAATGATAATGCGATCATAATGTGATCGAAATAGGATATCCGATTTGCTATTTAAAATAAAAACAAATAGTGCTTTTGAATTTTCGTTTTGTTTTGTTTTCAAGAAATGGGTAGCTGTATCATCAGCTACCCATTCTTTATTTTTTAGTCTTCCAAAATAAATTATGACTTAAATCATCTATCAGATTGATTATCATCATCTTATAAAGCAATTAGTCTTTGGATATTTGAGATGTATTTTAAAACTAAACAACATGAAAAATATTTTAGTACCTACTGATTTTTCCGCATTTGCATCATTCGCAACCAATGCTGCTTTTGAATTTGCAGCAGATAACGGATCGACCATTCATCTGTTTTCAAAAATTGATATCCATAAAAATTGGTTCGATCTGACTGATGAAGAAAAGAAACAATACCCGGAAAGCCGACAACGGATTCACAATACAGAAGTTCTTTTTAAAGAATGGAAAGAAAAAGCTGAAGCAAGGAAAATTCCAATAAAAGTATATTGGTCCGGAGGTAAACTCATTGAAAGTATAAATAAATATGTCAAAGCAAATGGCATCGATTTCATAATTATGGGGTCGCATGGTACTAGTGGGAAAAATGAATACTTCATCGGTTCCAATACACAAAAGGTAGTAAGAACAATTCACTGTCCTGTATTAGTTATAAAAGAAGAACTCAGTGAAAACAAACCAAAGAAAGTGATTTTTGCTTCTGACTTTAATGAAAATGATAAAGCGGCTTTTCAATATCTTTTAGATTTTGTCAGACCATTCAAACCAGAAATTCATTTACTAGAAGTCAATACCTCTTCTTGGTTTGGACAGCCGTATATTTTGGTGAAAGCAGCGATGAAAGATTTCAAAACCATGTGTGGTGATTTGCCATGCTATACCTATTTCTATCGAGACTGGAGTGTAGACAGTGGCGTTCGAAATCTAGCTGAAGAGATTGGCGCAGATTTGATTTCTATCTCTAATGCGGAACATCGACCATTACGAAAAATGATGAGAGGTAGCAATGTAGAAGCGATTGTCAATCATGCAAATATCCCCGTATTGAGTATCGATTTTCCAGAAAAAATTAAACTTGAAAGTAAATCAAGTTAAGAAGACAACAAGCTGATAAGTTAGCAAAACACTGAACTTCATTGTTTATTTATCCACTTGCTAACTTGTTAATTTTTTTTAGAAACATCATCTCTAAAGATTTTAAAAATGCAAAAAATACTTTTTCCAACAGACTTCTCAGAAAACGCGAACAATGCTTTGGCTTATGCTTTAGAATTGGCGAAAAAGATAAAAGCAGAGATAGAGGTTATCCATGTTTATAGCGTATCATTTACGGATGTAGCTCCCTTAGCACATGAATACATTAAGGCAATGATGGATTCAAAATTAGAAGAGGTCGACACAGGATTTGAAAAGCTCATCGAGACTTATGGTGAAGATTCCATTGCTAAAACCAAAGCAATTTATGGCCTATTCCCAGCAGTAGAAATCATGGACTATGCTGAAAAAAATAAATGCGATTATATCATCATGGGAACTAAAGGACGAACGAGTCAATTCGATAAAATCGTAGGCAGTATTACTTCAACAGTGGTGATGAAGGCACCTTGTCCGGTGATCGCTATCCCTGAATCGGCAAAGTTCGAAGAGATTTACTCCATTGCCTTAGCTGCTTCGTTTGATGATAAAAATGATCAAACCATTGAACGTTTACAAGTTTTTGCAAACCAAGTAATGTCTGGCATTCATCTAGTCCATGTCAATACCAAATCAAAAAAAGAAGAGATGGAGAAGGTGATGGAAGATGAACAATATACTTCAACGTTTACACAATTTACAGTAGTCCATAACCCATCGGTGATCAATGGTTTAGATGCTTTTATCAAAGAGTATAAAATCAATATGCTAGCACTTTATATTCCTAAGAGAAGATTATGGGAAAGAATTTTTCACCAAAGTGTCACCAAAAAAATGGCGCTTCATTCTGAAATTCCACTGATTGTTTATCATTGAAAAATTATTAACTATTGTTTCTTTTTAAATGCCACTATAAATGAGTGAATAGCCTCCGAATATCCACTCATTCACTCATTTACCAATTCAATCCTTTTGGCAAAGTATCCCTGTTTTTCAATACCAAATATCAACTGCCCAATTGACCAACGTCACCTTTTCAACCATTGACTACCTGTATTTTTAAAATAAAAAAATGAACGAAAAGAATAAAGAGAAAAAAGCTCCTAAAAAGTCATCAGATACTGATAATAGTTTCCGAAGAAAAATGCCTTGGGTTTACGTTTTATTATTGGTGTTTTTTGTTGGCCAATTTGTATTAAACAGTTTTGGTCCAACTGAAACAACCTGGTCGACTTTTGAAGAAGAAATGTTGGCCAATGAAGATGTAGCGAAGATTGTTGTGATCAATAAAGAGGAGGTAGAAATTTATTTAAAAGAAGATAAAATCACTGAAGTAAAATATCCCGGTTGGAAGACCGGAGCAAGAGGACCGCATTATACATTTACCATAGGGTCAGTTGAGTCTTTTGAAAACCGATTGCAAGCAGCCAAAGAAAATCAAAATCTTAGTCAAATTCCTGAAGTAAAATATACTAACCAAACGGCTTGGTTCACTACCATTTTAGCTTGGATTTTACCAATGGTAATAATTGTAGCCATTTGGTTATACCTGATTCCGATGGTTGGGAGATCAAGAGGAACTGGCGGGGCTAATCCATTTGATTTTGGAAAATCTGGGGCCAAACTGATGGACAAGCACAACAAAAGTAAAGTTACTTTCGATGAAGTAGCAGGAATGGAAGCTGCTAAATTAGAAATCAAAGAGATTGTAGAATTTTTAAAAACACCAGATAAATATACTCGCCTTGGAGCGAAAATCCCAAAAGGAGTCATCATCGTTGGCCCTCCTGGTACCGGAAAAACCTTATTGGCAAAAGCTGTAGCTGGAGAAGCACAGGTTCCATTTTTCCATATCTCAGGTTCTGAATTCGTAGAAATGTTCGTCGGAGTGGGAGCTTCGAGAGTAAGAGATTTATTTAAAAAAGCTAAGTTAAAAGCACCAAGTATCATTTTTATTGATGAGATCGATGCGATCGGCCGAGCTAGAGGAAATGCGGCTTCTTTTCGATCAAATGACGAACGAGAAAGTACGCTCAATCAATTACTCGCCGAGATGGATGGCTTCGGAACTAATACCGGAGTAATTGTCCTGGCAGCCACCAACCGAGCAGATATTCTTGATCGGGCTTTGTTGAGACCTGGACGTTTTGATCGCCACATCTATTTGGAATTACCAGATTTAGTGGAACGAAAAGCCATCTTTGGAGTCCATTTAAAACCATTAAAACTATCTAATGAAATCGATGCCGAAAGATTAGCTGGTCAAACTCCGGGATTCTCTGGAGCGGATATCGCCAACATCTGTAACGAAGCCGCTTTGATTGCGGCACGTAAAGGTCAGGATAATATTGATATGCGAAATTTTTCAGAAGCTATCGATCGAATCGTTGCAGGTTTAGAAAATAAAAACAAAATCGTTTCTCCAAAAGAAAAAGAAGTAATCGCTTATCACGAAGCCGGACATGCTACGGTAAGTTGGTTTTTGGAACATGCTGATCAATTGCTCAAAGTTTCTATTGTTCCAAGAGGAAAAGCATTGGGGTCAGCTTGGTACTTACCAGAAGAGCATTCCATTTTTACGAAATCTCAAATGACAGATCGCTTGACTACAGCATTAGCTGGACGAGCTGCTGAGGATTTAATTTTCGGAGAAGTATCATCGGGAGCTTTAGATGATTTAGAAAAAGTAACCAAGCAGGCTTACACCATGATCGCTTTTTATGGGTTTAATGAAAAAATGGGAAACACTAGTTTTTATGATAGTACCGGTATGTATGCAGAAAGTTTACAAAAACCTTATAGTGATGCAACCGCAGAATTGATCGATGAAGAGGTTCGTAAATTAGTTGAAAAAAATTACGCTCGTGCCAAAACGATCTTAGCCCAACATCGAAAAGAACTTAAAAAATTGGCAGACTTATTAATGGAACAAGAAGTGGTGGAAAAAGCAGATCTCGAAGCTATTTTTGGAAAAAGGAAATTGAAAAATCAAGAACCTAGAAATGATACCAAGTTGACCAAGTTGATCAGTTAAGAGATTAGCAAGTCAATAAAGCTTATAAACTATTGTACACTTTTAAATGCCACAAAAAATGAGTGAATGAGTGAGCCTCTAAATGAGATAATACCTTCTAAAATGTAAAAGAAATAAACTTAGAATTTTGAGTTCCCTTGTCATTCTATCATTCAAAAAATCATTCATTAAAAAAGCAAAGCACTAAAAATAAAATATTAACCAGAATGTATATAGCAATTTAAATTCACCCTTTTATAAAAAATAAACATCATGAAATCAATAAAAAAGATCCTTGTCGCAACAGACTTTTCTGATAATGCAAATAATGCCTTTCGTTATGCTTTAGAGTTTGCTTCGAAATGTGATGCAAATATTTGTTTACTCAACATAATTTATCCAGAATTAGAACCAGCCGATGTTCCAGTAATGTCTGCAAAGATGACGACTGAAAGAGTTAATGCCGCAGAAGCGGTGATGAAAGTTTTGGTAGAAACAAATACCAAAGATTTTGATAATGGTGGAATGCCAGAAGTGGAAAGAGAAACGGAAGTAGGAATGCCATCGACTACGATCGTAGAATTTGCAAACAAAAACAATATGGATCTCATCATCATGGGAGCCAAAGGAGAGCATAATCTTTTGGATCGTACAATCGGAAATACAACGGCATCCGTAATGGATTTTGCATCTTGCCCAGTCTTGGTTGTTCCAGAAAGTACTGGAAAGCTTAAAATCGAAACAATAGCTTACGCAACAGATTTAGTACCTTCTGATCCTTTTCATATTTGGGAAGCTGGAAAATTGCTAAAGCCATTTAGCCCAGTTGTTCGCGTGGTTCATGTTCAAAAAAGAAAGGAAGAAAATAAGCCAATGGAAATGGCTGAATTAGAAGCTTTTTTCAAAGGTAATCCGCCAGCACTTCAGGTTTCTTTTCACAACTTGTTTAATAAAAAAGTAAAACAAGAATTGGAGACTTTTATAAAGGAATGGGACATTGATCTGATGATCATGAATAAACCAAACCGATCAATCGTTGAACGTATTTTTCATGCTAGTCTAACTAAAAAAACAGCCTTGTATACAAAAATCCCTTTTATGGTGTTGAAGTAACTCATAGGCACTAAAGCTTTGTTCGTCGAATACTTGAATGAACTATTATTGAATATTGATGTATTACTATTTGTAATCCTATCTTGAGGACAAATTTAAACTACTGCACACTTTCGAAAACCAAATTAGAAATGAGCGAATGAGTGAATTTATAAATGAGTGAATACCTTCTCAAATGTAAAAGAAAGAAGCTTAGGACTTAGAGTTCCACCCCAATATTCACTCATTCGCTCATTCACTCATTCTGACAAGAAAATTTGAATAAGCACTAAAAATCAAAATTTTCTCAGAAAGTCTATAGTAGCTTAGGAAAAAATTAACTAGTCAATATTAAATATGAAACAAGTATTTCTACTCGTAATTAGCGTTTTATTTACAATTTCGCTTAGTGCTCAGTACCCCAAAGGCGGAGGCAACTGGAAGAAAAAAGAAGGTAAAAGTATCAAAGGTAAAATTATTGGGAAAGTACTGGATGCTCAAAACAAACCTATCGGCTATGCTACGGTTGTTGTGATTGATGTGAAAACTCAAAAGCAAGTTAATGGCAACATCACGGACGAAAAAGGGAAGTTTAAATTGGAAGATGTTAAGACGGGGACTTATCAGCTTAAGGTTTCTTTTTTAGGTTATTTTGAAAAAGAAATTAGCGAGGTGAATCTTACTTTATCCAAACCAGATTTCAATGCTGGCAATATTATTCTTGAGCAGGATAATGTTACCTTGGCTGAAGTTGAAGTGGTGGAAGAAGCTTCTCTGATTGAAACCAAGATTGATAAGATTGTTTATAATGCTGAAAAAGATGTTACCAATGCAGGTGGTGATGCAGCGGATGTTTTACGTAAAGTTCCTATGCTTTCTGTCGATCTCGAAGGGAATGTTTCGCTTAGAGGAAGTCAAAATTTACAAATACTCATCAATGGAAAACCGTCTGGAATGTTCGCAAACGGAACTGCAGATGCGTTGAAAATGATTCCTGCTGATCAGATAAAAGAAGTGGAAGTAATTACTTCGCCATCAGCAAAATATGATGGAGAAGGTTCTGGAGGAATCATAAATATCATCACTCAAAAGAAACAAGTTCAAGGCTATAATATTTCTATAAATGGCTCTCTCGGGACTCGGCAAAATAATGGAAACATTGGAATCAATGCTACGAAAGGTAGATTAGGTTTTAATGCCAATGCTGGTGGATGGCACTCCTGGCCAAACGATGCTCAGATTGAATTTTTGAGAAAAGATTTTGAAGGAGAAACGACGCTTTCCAGTTATTCTCAATTTGGTACAGCGACGACTTCACGTACTGGCTTTTTTGGAAAAGCAGGACTAACTTATGATATCAATGCTTTTCATAACATTTCTTCTTCGGTTAATTTTAGAGGATTTAGTTTTGATAATAGTGGATCACAAAATGCGACTTTCACAGATTTTAATTCTCTCTTTCAGGAAATTACGGATCGTAATTCTGATGCCCAAACATTACGAGGTGGTTTTGATTGGACGACTGATTATCGCCGAACTTTTAAAGAAGAAGGTAAAGAACTTAGTCTTGGATTTCAACTAAATGGTAATGTCAGCAACCTCGAAAGTGATATCACTTCGATGAGTACTTCAACACTTTTGAATTTTTTAGAACAACAACAAAACGACGGAGACAATAGAGAATATACATCACAAATCGATTATGTTCATCCTTTTGGAAAGAAAGTGAAATTAGAAATTGGAGGAAAATCGGTATTGCGAAGAATCAATAGTGATTATCAATTTGAGCAATTTGATTATGCTGAAAGTAAATTCCAAATTGATCCTACTCGAACCAATATTTTCGATTACCAACAAGATGTATATGCGGGTTATGCTTCCTTTACAATCAATTTACCAAAGGATTTTGGAATCGTAGCAGGAGCGAGGTACGAGCATACTACGATTGGTGGAGAGTTTGAAAGTCAGATTGATCCGTTCGATAATTCTTATGATAACTTACTGCCAAGTGTGATTGTTTCTAAGAAGACAAATATGTTTTCTTCCATCAAATTAAGTTATAACCAACGTATTCAACGGCCAAGTTTATTCTTTGTAAATCCTTATCGAAATGATACCGATCGTAGAAATGTATCGCAAGGGAATCCTGAACTCGAACCAGAATTAGTTCACCAAATTGATTTAGGTTATAATACTTTTATAAAAGGATTGGTGCTCAGTTCATCTCTTTATTTCAAAAGAACCAACGACTTGATCGAAAGTATCGTATTGGTAAATGACGATGGGGTCGCGGAGTCTATTTATCAAAATATCGGGATTAATAATTCCATCGGTTTTAATACTTTCATCTCTAAAACTTTTAATAAAGTTTGGACGGTCAGAGGAAATTTTAATATCTATACTTACAATGCGGAAAGTAATCTTGAAAATTACAATGTGAACAATGATGGTTTGCAATATAATTTCTTTGCAAGTACTTCTTATAATTTTAAAAAAGGTTGGAAAGCAGAAGCCTTTGGTTTTTTTAGAGCTGCCGAACGAACCCTCCAAGGAGAGAAGACTTCCTTTTGGATGACGAGTGTAGGTTTTCAAAAAGAATTTTGGAACAAAAGAGCCAGCTTAGGATTAAGAATTGTTGATCCATTCAATAAATATAAATCATTTCTTACCGATTTAGAAGGGGAGAGCTTTACGCAAAAATCAGAGTTCAAAGTACCTTTCCGATCATTTGGAATCAATTTCCGATATACCTTTGGAAAGCTGGATTTCAAAGCCAAAACTTCTCGTACCAAAATCAAAAACGACGATCAAAAATCTGGTGGCGATGGCCAACAAGGTGGCGGTGGTCAAGGTGGCAGAAATTAAAAATTAATTAAGCAAAACCATCATGATTTAACCCAGTTTAAACGCTGCAAAATCATGATGGTTTACACTTCGGTTCAGCAAAAAATAAATCCTAAAGCTTATTCCTTTGACATCTAGGAGGCCCATTCACTCATTTGCCCATTGATCCCTCCCCCTGACAAAAATCAACCCTTTTCTTGACAATCATCACCTTCCATCTTCTTTCATCTCGTTAACTTTGAATAAAAAGAAAAGAGATGAAAAAGCTTATCCTAATCCTCGTTTTATTAATCCCATTTATACCAAGCCAAGCACAAACAGATTTTGAGTTAGAAATTGTGCCTTTTGAAATTGAAAATCTCCCGTCCATGCATGCCTACGCCTTTGCACAACATGATGGCAAATGGCTAATTATTGGAGGCCTGACTGGAGAAGAACCTTATTCCAGTTATCTCAATTACGACCTCTTGCTTATTGATCCTGTAAAGGAAAAATTTTGGACTTATCCTGCAAAATTTGCGGAGCTAAATATTGAAGAGCCAGAGCATCTGGCAGCCTGTTTTTCGGCAAGTCAGCAAGTGGGAAATTATTTATATATCGTAGGAGGAATGGGGCATATGGCGGAAGCTGATGCTTTGGGTACTTATCCTTATCTGACCCGAGTTCATGTACCAAAATTAATAGATGCTATTTTAGAAAAAGATAAAATCGATCATTGTTTTGAACAGATCGAAGATGAAAACTTTCGTTTTATGGAAGCTACCCTTAGTCAAATCGGTTCCTCATTTTTGCTAAGTAATGGTCGGCAATTGACCGGAGGATTTGATGAAGAAGGGAATATAAAAATTGAACAAAATCCTATCAGTAAAAATATAGTATTTACTCTTGCCGAAAATTCAGAAAAACTAGAGTTGAGTTCGATTAAAGAAATTGGAGATGAAGAAAGTTTCATTGCCAGTCATGGATCAGCTGTGCCGCAGATTTTTCCAGATGGAGAACCAGGAATCACCGTTTTTCATAATATGAAAATAGAAGCGGTGAATAAATTGATGTGGAAAAATATTTTTGATTTTGGCTACAGCACCTATACCAAAGCAGAAGCCGTTTTACCTCATTATCATAGCACCGTAATTCCTGTTTATGATGAAGAAAGTAATAGAATGCATACCCTTTTTCTTGGAGGCTGTGATGATTATTTATGTAGCGATGAACCTGCATATGCACCTGAATATGTAGAAGAGTCTATCCAGTTTATTCGTGACGAAAATGGAAATACGAGAGTAGTAAATAATGCCATAGATACCTATTTGTCAAAAGGAAAAGACGCATTATTTTTACCAACAGCAGGAGATGTTAACGGGATTATCCAATTAGGAAATTTAAAAGAAGA
>CAKZTD010000092.1 GCA_937921595.1 uncultured Saprospiraceae bacterium | reverse complement strand
CTGATTGATATTTTTATAAAAGCAATTGGCAAAGGGATTTTAAAAATCATGTCTAAAATTGGAATCTCAACTTTATCTTCTTACAAAGGTGCTCAGATTTTTGAAATTCTTGGACTCGCAGAAGAAGTCGTAGAAACTTGTTTTAAAGGAAGTATTTCCAGAATAAAAGGAATTGGATTTGATGGCATTGCAAAAGAAATTTTAGTTCGCCAACAATTGGCTTATGATGAAAAACAAAGCAATACCACTTTAGAAGCTGGAGGTATTTTTCAATGGAAACAAAAAGGAGAATATCATCTTTTCAATCCCCAGACGATTCACTTGCTTCAACATTCTAGTCGAATGGATGATTTTAAAACTTATAAAAAATACGCTGAAAACATTAACGATCAATTAGAAAGAGCATGTACTCTTAGAGGTTTATTGACCTTTAGAAAAGGCCAGTCGATTCCTCTTGAAGAAGTAGAGCCTGTAGAAAATATTTTAAAAAGATTTGTAACTGGAGCGATGTCTTTTGGTTCTATATCACATGAGGCACATACGACTCTGGCGATTGCCATGAATCGGATTGGTGCAAAGAGTAATAGTGGCGAAGGTGGTGAAGATGAGTCTCGTTTTGAACGAAAAGAAAATGGAGATTGGGAACGCTCGGCAACCAAACAAGTGGCATCAGGGCGTTTTGGTGTAACGAGTTATTATCTCAGCAATGCCGAAGAATTGCAAATCAAAATGGCACAAGGTGCCAAGCCTGGAGAAGGTGGACAGCTTCCCGGACATAAGGTGAATGATTGGATCGGCAGAGTAAGACATTCCACGCCTGGTGTTGGTTTAATCTCTCCTCCACCCCATCACGACATTTATTCTATCGAGGATTTAGCACAATTAATTTTTGATTTAAAAAATGCAAATCGACAAGCTAGAATCAATGTAAAATTGGTTTCAAAAGCCGGAGTTGGCATCATCGCTTCTGGTGTAACGAAAGCACATGCGGATGCGATTTTGATCTCAGGTCATGATGGCGGAACGGGTGCTTCTCCCCTCACATCCATTCGTCATACCGGATTACCCTGGGAATTGGGCTTAGCTGAAACACATCAAACCCTTGTGAAAAACAAATTGCGAAATCGTGTCCGAGTCCAAGTAGATGGTCAGATCAGAACGGGTCGGGATTTAGCGATAGCGACGCTACTCGGAGCTGAAGAATGGGGAATCGCTACTGCTGCTTTGGTCGTCGAAGGTTGTATACTCATGCGTAAATGCCATCTCAATACTTGCCCAGTAGGTATTGCTACTCAAGACGAAGAACTTAGAAAAAAATTCGCCGCCAAGCCAGAACATCTCATTAATTTCTTTACCCACTTAGCTTTAGATCTTCGTGAAATTATGGCTGAATTAGGTTTCAGAACCATCGACGATATGGTTGGTAAAGTCGAGTTGCTAAAATTAAAAAAACACATCAGTCATTGGAAATATAAAACGCTCGACCTTAGTCCAATTCTTTATAAGGAACCAGCAGATGAACAAATCAAACAATACAAATCAGTTGAACAAGATCATGGCATTCAAAATGTTTTAGATCGAAAATTGATTCAATATTCTAAGCATGCTTTAAAAACGGGTAGCCCAATCAGCACTACCTTTCCTATTGAAAATACAGATCGGGCAGTTGGAACAATGCTGTCTAATGAAATTTCAAAACAGTATAAAGGAGCTGGCTTGCCGGATGATACCATTGAGTTTAGGTTCAGAGGATCTGCGGGACAGAGCTTTGCAGCATTTGGTGCCAAAGGATTAAAATTCATTCTCGAAGGAGAAGCAAATGATTATTTTGGAAAAGGATTATCAGGTTCAAAATTGATCGTCAGTCCTGACCGAGATGCGACTTTCGATCCTAGCGAAAACATCATCATTGGCAATGTGGCTTTCTATGGAGCGACCAGCGGTGAAGCCTATATCAAAGGAATGGCTGGCGAACGTTTTTGTGTTCGAAACTCTGGTGTTAAGACCGTCATCGAAGGTATCGGCGATCATGGTTGCGAATATATGACCGGAGGTACTGTTATCGTCCTTGGGTCAACGGGAAAAAATTTCGCAGCAGGTATGAGCGGAGGAATGGCCTTTGTTTATAATACAAATAATGATTTTAAAAATAATTGCAATATGGAAATGGTGGATCTTGATCCATTAGATCAGGGAGATGAGGAATTACTGCGTACCATGATTCGCGATCATTTCCGATATACCAGTAGCAACCGAGCGCTCGATATTTTAAATAATTGGAAAAAAGCTAAATCTTGTTTTACTAAGGTCATGCCAAAGGATTATAAGGCAGCGATGAATAAAAAGAATAATAAAATTTTAAAAGCCATTGCGTAAAAAGTTAACAATAAAACAAGATAGTAAGTTAACAAATCTTCGCTAAGAAACTTACTCCATTGTTGGCTTATTCAATTGCTCACTTAATAATTTAAATAAAATGACAGATCCAAAAGGTTTTCAAAAATACAATCGCGAGACACCTCAAACTCGTAAACCAGAAGAGCGTATCAAAGACTACGAAGAACTCTATCAGGATTTCAGTGAAACGCAAACCGTCAAGCAAGCAGCTCGATGTATGGACTGTGGTGTTCCTTTTTGTCATAGCGGATGCCCTCTTGGAAATATCATCCCAGACTTTAATGAGGCTGTATTTGAATCTGATTGGAAAAAAGCATACGAGATTTTATCGGAGACCAATAACTTTCCGGAATTTACTGGAAGGATTTGTCCAGCTCCTTGTGAATCGGCTTGTGTCCTTGGGATTAATCAATCACCCGTTGCGATCGAGCATATTGAAAAATCAATAGCAGAAATTGCTTTTGAAAAAGGATATGTTAAAGCGGAACATCCTTTACACCGAACAGGAAAGACGGTTGCTGTTATTGGCTCTGGTCCTGCTGGTTTAGCTGCGGCGGTACAAATAAACAAAGCCGGTCATGAAGTAACAATCTTTGAACGAAATTCAAGAATTGGTGGATTACTTCGATATGGAATTCCAGATTTTAAGTTAGCAAAAAGCATTATTGATCGTCGTATAAAAATCATGGAGGAAGCTGGGATTGTTTTTAAAACCAATCAAAATATTGGAGTTGATGTAGACGCTAATCAGTTGACAGAAAACTTTGATGCAGTAATTCTTTGTGGCGGTTCCACGATTCCAAGAGATTTAAATATCCCCGGCCGGGAATTAAAAGGTGTTCACTTTGCTATGGATTTTTTAGAACAAAATAATAAACGTGTAGCTGGTGATGAGATTCCAAAAAACATTGAACTCTTAGCTAAAGAAAAAAACGTGGTGGTGATTGGCGGAGGTGATACAGGAGCAGATTGTGTAGGTACTTCCAACCGTCATCAGGCGAAAACTGTAACACAGATTGAACTTTTGGCTAAGCCTCCAAAGAGTAGAAGCATTGAAAATCCGTGGCCGAAGTATCCGATGATTTTGAGAACTTCGACTTCGCATATAGAAGGTTGTGATCGGGAATGGGCAATGATGACCAAGGCTTTTATTGGTGATGAAAAAGGGCAATTAAAGGCAGTTCAATTAGTGGATGTAAAATGGGATATTCCGCATGGTAATACTCGGCCACAATTGATTGAGATTCCAGGAAGTGAGCGAGAAATACCTTGCGAGCTAGCGCTACTGGCGATTGGTTTTTTGAATCCGCAGTTTGAAGGGATGTTGGAGCAATTAAACATTGCTATTGATGATCGGGGCAATGTTGTCGATGAAAATTATCAGACGAATAACCCAAAGGTTTTTGTAGCAGGTGATATGCGTCGTGGCCAGTCCTTGGTGGTTTGGGCCATTTCTGAAGGTCGGGAAGCGGCTAGGTCGGTAGATGCGTTTTTGATGGGGAGTTCTGTTTTGGAGGGGAAGGAACTTGCTTTTGGTTTGGTGTGATTTTTTTTTGAACCACATTAGGCACATATAGCAAAACCTGTCTTCGAAAAGTAAAGTTTACTAATCTTCTATCTAGTGTAAAAATTTAGTGAATCGATTTTTTTTCTTACCCTTTTCAATAAATGAAATTTCCACATTGATTATACTTCCGAGTGCGTGTAAATTCTTCAACAAGATTACCTGCTTTATATTTATAATATCGAGTCCGACTTTCTTCGAATTATTATTATTAAATTGCTATAAACTTTTCGGGTAAGTCTCTAATTTTTAGTGCTTTACTCAATATTCCTTTTCAAAATAAGTGAATGAAAGAATGAGTGAATATTTGGAAAAAACCTTAGCATAAAGCTTGTTTCTGTTACATTTGGGAGGGTATTCTCTCATTCATAAATTCGCTCATTCACTCATCTTTAAAATTTGATTACAAAAGTGTATAGTAGTTTATATTATTATTATTATTTATTTCGCAGCACTTTCAAATTTGCTTCAGTCCTTTTTGTGTAATAGTCATCTTTCACCCACTTCGCCATCATAAGAGATTTTTCAGCAGCAGCTATTGCCTTTTCAGTTTCATTTAGAGCGGTGAGGATCTCGGTTCTAAGGACATAACTATAAGGCAGATGTCTATCTTGACGATCAGCAATTTTTAGGTATTCTTCCATCGACTTCCCCTTTTCCGAAATTGAAATGGCTTTATCAATACACATTAATGCAGATGTATAATCTTTTTCATTATTTAAATATATTCCAGCCGCAGTCCTGTAATCTTCAGCAAGCATTTCCCATTCTTTTTCAAATACTTCTTTAATAATATCATCGGTAGGAATCTTTATTGGAATAAGCACCATGATTTGTTCCCAAGCTATTGCAATAGAAACGGAATTAGAAGTTACGTTTTCAAAATTTATTGCTAAAGATTCTATTTTACGATCAAGAGAAATGGAAGGAACAGAAAATCGGGTTATTATTTTTTCATTATCCAAAGTATCTGGCAGCCCATATTCATCTAGTTCATCATAAAAATATACTTCCCATTCTTTTTCACCTGGCACCGTAAAGATAGAATAGGCGCCAGCTTCAATCATTTTTTCACCAACAAGTATATTCTTCGAAAAAGTCAATTTACTATTTTTGTTAGCACCTGTTCTCCAAATGGTATCATAGGGTACCAAGCCTCCAAATATTTCACGCCCTTTCATTGAAGGGCGACAATATTCTAATTTCAAATCACATAGCCCAACTTTGATTTCTGTTTTTTGAAAAGGACTCAATCTAGGGTAAGGAATATTACGTTCTTGACAAAATGCATTTAGAGAAAAGAAGAGAAAACTTAAGCTTAAAATTATTTGCTGCATATCATGGTCCTGTTTAAAATTCTTGGATTATATCAAACAACAATGATAATCATTGAAGAAGAAAACTTACGATAAAACAGGTTAATTAATGTTAATCGATAGTAGGTTCTAAATATCTAAAATAAAAAAAGTCAGATCATAGATAGAAATATGACCTGACTCAAAAAAACCTATATTAAATTTGCATTAACCGTTGCAAACTATTTTCAATATTAAATATAAATCCAAACAGCATTAGGTATTCGACACCTGCCCGCATGACGCAGTCGGGTTGGATAGGAGAGCCTAAAAATCTAATACCATTTTTTCTTGGCTTGGAGCGAAACCAAAACTAAAACTATTTAAGCCCTGATTCACATACTCAATTATAAAGAACTCCTTCAAATACTTTTACAACCTGCCCTTTTATCAGCAAAGACGAATCATTAATTATTTCCAAATCCATAAATCCAGTTCTCTGAGAGGACTGAAATGATTTTAATATTTTTTTATCCAAACGATCTGCCCAATACTTAGCTAAAAAAGTATGTGTTGCTCCAGTCACCGGATCTTCGTTCCCTCCGCTCCATGGCCAAAAGTATCGGGAATAAAAATCATAAGGTTTACCATCTCCTTTGGCAGTAATCAAAACACCATTGATCGTCAGTTGAGTTTTTAATAAACCGTTATAATCGGGTGTCAGCTTTTCGAGTGTTTCTGTTTCCGGAATATCTAATAGCATGATATTCGTCTCCTCATTATAAACACAATTATTAATCTTTTCGATTCCTAGGCATTCCAATAAATCTTCCGGAGCAATTGCAGGGCTTGTTTTATAAATTGGAAATTCCATAATGAATTGTTCACCCGATTTTTGAATTTTTAAATCAAGGCCTTGAGTAGTAATAAAATGAATTTCCTCTTCATTTGTCATTTCAAATACCACACTCGAAGCAGCCAGTGTTGCATGACCGCAAAGTGGAATCTCCATTTTTACAGAAAAGTATCTAATGTTGTAAAAATTATCTTCTGCTCCTTTTGAGACAAAAGCTGTTTCAGATAAATTCAATTCCTGAGCTATTAACAGCATCTTTTTCGAAGAAAGATTTTGCTCTAAAAAACAAACAGCAGCAGGGTTCCCTTTGAAAGCTTCGTCCGTAAAAGAATCGAGAATAAATGTTTTAATTTTCATTTCAATTTGATTTTCGTTTCTAGTTTTTCTTTTAAACTACCAAACCATTCCTCTTTTAAAATACTCAATATGATGCTATCTCTTCGACCATTATAGGTTATAAAATTGCTCCGTAAAATGCCTTCAACAGTACAACCAATACTTTTCATAGCTGCGATACTTCTTGCATTTCCTGCATGAGCTCTAAACTCTACTCGATCCAAATTCATTGTTTCAAAAGCAAAGGACAACAACAAAAATTTACAGTTTTTATTTAAACCCGTTCCTTGAAAATCTTTCCCATACCAAGTATATCCCAATTGAACAGTATTGTGCTCTGGCTGATAGTCATAGAATCTTGTACTGCCTGCACATTGGCCATTTCGTTTATCGAATACAATAAAAGGATAAGTCGTTTTCTGTTCTTTAGCCGCCATTGCTCGACCTATATAAGTCTTCATTTTATCTGGGCCATTTGCAGGTTGGAGACTATACTCCCAAGTGTTCGGTTCCTTTAAAGCGAAAGGCAATAAGTTTTCATAGTCTGCCAAACCAAGAGGTCTTAGAAAGGCGACTTCATTTTCAAGCGTATAGCTTTTATTAAAATCGATCATCGTTTTAGTTTTTTAATACATAAGTTATTGGACTAAATTATATTGAATCTGCTTCTTTTAAGATATTCTGAATATTTCATCACAGCCTCCTTACAGTCAAGCACTTATAAAAAACTAAGAACATCGAACAGATTAATTATAATTCTTTTCGTTTATTTATTTCCAAAAATATAATTAAATTGGACTACCTTAATAGTCCAATTACCATTTACAAGATAGTCCACTATGTTGCCATATAAAACCTTGATAAAATTTGATAGAGATTCAGAAATGCCTGTCTATGTCCAAATTTCTAACAGTATCATTAACGAAATTGCGAGTGGGAGAATCAGTCCAGATACTCAATTGCCTAGCAGTAGAAAGCTTTCGGAGATTCTAGAGGTTCATCGAAAAACCATAGTCGCTGCATATGATGAACTGGAGGCACAAGATTGGGTTTATAAAAAACCATCCATTGGAACTTTTGTTATCAATAAGATTCCTGAGAAGCAAAAAATTAAATACGAAAAAAATCAAAAATCAAATCCAAAAAGTAACACGCCCACATTTAATTATGACTTTGAGGATTTTGATAATTATACCAACTTAAAAAATAAATATCAGGCCAAATATATTTTTGATGATGGATATCCAGATATTCGTCTTGCTCCGCTTACTGCACTTTCTAGAGAATATAGTTCTATTTTTAAAAAACCTAGCTTGATCAAATCCTTAAACTATTCAAAGGATTTTAAAGGGGATTATATTTTTAGATTAGAATTGACAAAATACCTGAGAGAAACACGTGGCATTCAAGCTGATCCCGAAAATATTATTATTACCAGAGGAAGCATAATGGCTTTTTATCTACTCTTTTCCGCGACATTAAAACCTAAAGATACCATCGTCGTAGGAGAGCCCGGTTTTAATGCATTGAATACGATTGTGGAAATGAACAAAGGAAATTTAATTAGTATTCCTGTTGATAAAAACGGAATCGATATTGATATTTTAGAAAAAATATTAAAAAAACAAAATATAAAATATGTCTATGTTATTCCTCACCACCACCACCCTACTACAGTAAAATTAAGTCCCGAAAGACGCATCCGATTATTGCAATTATCGGAGCAATACAACTTTGGAATTTTAGAAGATGATTATGATTTTGATTTTCATTATGAAAGTAGCCCTGTCCTTCCTTTGGCAAGTCTGAACATCAATGACAATGTAACTTATGTTGGCTCGTTTAGCAAATTGATCGCTCCTGTTTTGCGCCTTGGTTTTTTAGTAGGTTCAAAAGAATTGGTAGATAATCTTTCAAAATTACGTCGATATATTGATTGGAAATGTGATCCGATTTTGGAACGTGCAGTCTGCCATATGCTCAAAAATGGAGAGATGCGACGCCACTTAAATAAATCTTTAAATGCTTATCGAAAACGTAGAAATGTACTTTGTGATTTTCTGGAAAAAGAAATGTCTGATTACGTTTCTTTCGATCGACCAGAAGGAGGTATGGCACTTTGGACGAAGTTTGATCCTTCTATCGATTTAGCAAAGTTATCTGATCAAGCATTAATCAATGATGTCTATATTTCAAAACCGCATATCTATTTTTCAAAAAAGAATAACATAAACGCAACACGATTAGGCTATGCATCTATGAACGAGAAAGAAATTAAGCGAGGTTTGATGAAGTTAAAGAAATTGATTAAAGGATAAGTTTAGAAAATAGGAAGCATTACTTTCCTTCCCATTTTTCAAAATACCCCATAATCTGTTCTATCGCTTCTTCTTTACTTTTTTTATCTTCATACCAATCTATGTAAGTAAAATAATCAGGTGGAATATTCACCTCTTCACCGTTCATCGGTTGTGTACAAATACCAATTTGTAATTCATCATAACCTTTGATATTAAACTCTACTAGATACAGTCGGTATTGCTTTTCGTTTTTAGAAACTTCCTCTTTTTTGATGATTTTGAAATTATGAATAGGACCATATTCATAGTAAGAATCATAGGCAAATCGGCCTTCAACAATAATGTTCTGATCGTAAAAATGATCAGGAATTTTGTCTAATATATTAACCTGTTTAGCTTCATTTAATAAATTATATAGATCATATTTTGATTCAAATATTTTCTCATACAAATCATTTTCAACAGGTATTCCTAATTTTAATGCGGCCTTAATGGCACTAGAAATTACTTTGTTATTTTTGGCCTTAAATTGTTTTTTAATAAAATTATCCAAATTATCAGCAAGCGGAAGGAAGGAAACTAATCCATTGATTGAGTTTAATCCAGTAAACGGATCATCAAATTTGATTGAATCTTTGTTTAATAAATCATGTTCTAAAATAATCGCCTCGCCTGTTTTCAAAATCTGATCTGTATAGGTTTGTAAAACATCAACAGAAACCATAGAATCTTTAAGAAGGTTATTCGCCAGGTATAAAGAAATTGGCTGAAATATCCCATGATCCATCAATTCCATAATTTCAGGAAAGTAATTTTTCGTTAAAGAGAGGGTATCTATAAATGAATAATAAGTACTCCATAAATAATATTTCTCCGGATCTTCATTTTTAAAATCATCGATATATTTAAAAAACAATTGAAACGAATCGTCTGATTTTATTTTAACAGCAGCATTTAGAATATCCAATTGGAGCAATTTATCTTGGCCGCTTTTTTTATAAAGCGTTTCAAAACTAGTAAGTATGGAAGGATCATCAATTCCTCTTAATTGTGAAAAGAGCAGATCTTTCATCGATTGATAACTTAAGGTATCATAAGAGAAATCATATTCTAAAGCTTTAAAAATATTTGGCAAATCATTTTCATCCATTTGATTATTTCTAATCTCATATTTAGCATCTGCTAGTGCCGTAGAATCTCTGGAAAAAACTGCTTCCCATAATGCTTCTTTTTTATTTTTCTGAATATAATCTATAGTAAATAAATCGTTTTTAATTTGAAAACTATTAAAATATTCCCATACGATTTTATCAGGTATTTCCGCATTGCTGTATACTGCTAAATGGAAATAATATGATCCACGATAAAAAGAAAATTCATGAGTGATCACATCAGATTCAGGTTGAAAAGATTTGATATAAAATGCTCTACCACTTTGAAAGGTTGTATCAGCAAAATAGATTTTATTTTCAAAATTATTAATAGTGTCCCTACTAGCATTCAGTAAACTGTCAAAGTTTTCTTCCGTATAAAAAGGTGATAATTTATAGGCATAACAGGAATAGCTAACACTAGACAGAGTATCTAAAGAATTATAAGATTTGGTATCTTGGTATGGATAACCATTTCCGCTACCGGATTCATCGATGATGACCTCATTGGGGAATCCTATTTGGAAGGACTCATCAATCGGATTAGGTTTTAAGTTCATAAAAGTCAAAGGAAGAAATTCAACAGAATTTAAAAAGTTTTTGTTCTGTTTTTTCAAATCGCCATTGTTCACTAAATCTTGCACCAAAAAAAGATACATACGATTTCCACGTAAGATAACATTGATACATAATTCAGAATCTTTGAAAAAGAAAAAGGCTTCGAGCCATTCGTAATTTTTAAAACGTTTGACCGAATAATTATTTACACTTATACCAAACCTTTCTTCATAGTGTACGATTAATTGCTGAAAAACAGTATCATTATCTAAATAAATAACTCCCGCAGGATTGTCTGAATAACCAGCAATGAATTGGTAATTGGTAACATTATCCAATGCAATAAACATGTTTACGGATTTATTCCGTTCTACCCCATATTCATCCGTTTGATTATTAGCTTTTCTGAAACGAGGCTTTAATGGTAGTTCACAAGTAAAAGCTCCTTCTTCAGATATAAATTTATAAGGTTCAGGTTTCCCTGATTCCTTGTTCTCTAAAGAATTAAAAAAACGATCAATTTCTGCACGATCAAAATCCCCATCTTCATGAATAACTGATTGTAAAAACACAATACTTCCAACCTTCACAATTTGCCACACTGAAAAGCCTCTTTCATCATCTTTCATCGTCACTTGTACCCCATTAATCCCTTTAACTTTTATTCTTTTTTGCTGTACGATTTCTGCCTTTTGACTGCTTGCCCAGCGTTCTATAAATCCATTATAAAAGGTCTTGTCATTAGCTTCTACAATAAGCTTTGGATGGTATAATACCATAGTCAAAAAGCTTCTGTTTGTTCCTATATCCACTGCCATGCAAGTTTCATATTTTGGATATAGGTCTCCAAGGTCTATATTTACCTCAAAAGGCTTTTTTGGAAAAGATATTTTAGCATCAAATTCTTTCAGTTGATAATCAATCCAAGGTCGTTCAACTTTTGTTACTTTGAAATTTCCAGCATAACCTGTAAAAGTCGGCTCTACTTTTCTCACCTTAAATCCTTTCTCTTTTAGTATTTCAATCATTCCATATTTCCCTGACAGATGTGCTACACCTACTCCACAAAAAACAGATTCATCTTTCATTAAAAGTTCTAAACTATCTACCATTCGAAAATTCCGATTGTCCAATATTTCTTTTTCATAGTCTTCATCCCAAGCTCCTTTTTTTACAAATTTTTGGATTTCTTCAAGGTTTCCCAAATGGTAAATTTTGATCATTTCATTATAAAAACTGGCCTTCTCTTCTTGCTCTTTCTTTAGATCGGTTTTTTCATATTCTTCTTTTTCAAAAGAATTAAAAAATACATTAGTCAAATTCACATAGTCTTTAAACTGCTCTAATCCATAAGTTGATTTTCCTAAATCATAAGCTAAATTAAACAAGTACAGATCGACAACAGTTGATCGCTTTTCAGTATCACCGGGTTCTTCAAAATCTGACAACATCAATTCTATCCAACTTGGATCTTTCACATCTAGGGAATCTATTGGAATGCCTTTCTTATCGATGACAAGCTGATTTAAACGTTCGTAAGCTTCTTCACTCAGAATATCTCTCAAGGTATTTGTGGTATCTCCATTGACCGCTAAATCTATGAGAATACTCATCATCGAATCCGGATGAATCTCCATAGCGAAGGCGTCTACATTTTCCATCGCAATGATCACCGAATCAGAAAATTGAAAAGCTCGTTCATCCTGGACATGCATGGTACCAAAAAGGTAAGAAGGTTTTTCCAGTCCGTTACCGGAAATCTCCCAAAGTAGATTATAGTTTTCTCTATCATTTTGAGCAAAAACAGACAGAGATAAAAAGAGCAGAAGAAAAGTTATAAGTTTCATTATTGCAGTATATTTTTGTTGTCGAAATTTAATCCTTTTTTAAAAGAAAAGAATATTATTTCTTGTTTATTACAAAACAAAAAGCAGCTAGGTTCAATAACCTAACTGCTTTTTATTTCTAAGTTTAAATTTACCTAAAACCTAATCATTGTCTTTCTTCTCCCAAGTATTATTATTTCGCTTCACATCCGCCATTCGGATCGAAGGATCGATTTCTACTTTTGCAATTCTTTTATACTTCATCGGAATGATTAATTCATAAGCAGGATTCGTCCACGGCCAATCTTCAGCTACTTTGATTTCATCACCAAGATCGCTGGTCTTCTCACCTCTCATGATTCGTAAAGGAATTGTATAGGTTGTTTTTTTACCTTTTTTATCCGTCACCACTACATCAATTGGCATTGGCATTCTACCTTTTTTCTCTAAAATAATTTTCACTTCTTTCTTGCCTTCTTTTTCTACTTTATTGACTGAATAATCTATGGTATGTGTTGAATTCACCCAATACTCTCTATACCAATCTAATTCCAATCCGCTTTCTTTTTCCATCACACGGATAAAGTCGTTTGGATTAGGATGTTTAAATTTCCAAGTATCATAATACTTCAAGAAAGCTCTATCAAAACTTGGTTTCCCCATGATGTATTCTAACTGAGTCAACATTACAGCTCCTTTGACATAAGCACCTACACCATAAGCACCATTGGTACTGAAATGATCAGCGTGTGTACTCAAAGGTTCTTCATAACCCGAAGCAGAAAAACCAGCATAACTCGCAATAGATCCTGCATGTGGATTCTCAACTGGTGACATGTTACCCAATAGCTTTTGCTCTTTCAAGTAGTTCATAATTTCAGCCGAAGTATGAGAAGTAAAACCTTCGTCCATCCAAGCATGTAAGGCTTCATTTGATCCTAGTATCATCTGATACCAAGAGTGCATCAGCTCATGAACAGATACCCCAACAAGGCTTCCTAGATTTCGTTCTCCAGTAATCAAAGTTGCCATTGGATATTCCATTCCGCCATCTCCTCCTTGAATAAATGAATATTTATCATAAGGATATTTACCATAATTTTTACTTGCAAATTCGAACACTTTATCCATGATGTCTGGTAAAGCCGCCCATGCTTCTTTATTGTCTGCCGTTTCTTTATAAACGAAATGCATCTCTGGTCCATTTTTAGCTTTTTGAACAACGACTTTGTAATCAGGATCAGCTCCCCAAACAAAATCGTGAACGTTTGGAGCTAAATACCTCCAAGCTACTTTTCCAAGTTTACTCACATCAGGTCTCAATGTTGGTCCTGTACCTGTATTTTGTAAATATCCAGTCGCTCCAACAACCCAGTCTTTATGAATATTAATGGTTACATCAAAGTCTCCCCAAATACCATAAAACTCTCTTCCAACATAAGGATTTGAATGCCAACCTTGGTAATCATACTCACACATTTTAGGGTACCATTGAGACATGGAATAATCCACTCCTTCTTTATTGTTACGGCCACTACGACGAATCTGTACAGGGACTTGACCATCAAATTCCATTTCAAAAGTTACGCTGCTATTAGGAGCAATTGGCTTTTCTAATGTCACTTCTAGAATAGTACCTGAATGTTCGAATTTTGTATTTTTACCGTCCTGCTTTAATGTTTTTATTTTTAAATAACCTATCTCAGATTCTGACAAAGAAGAGATTCGGCTGGCTACTCTTGGATCAGCATCAGCTAACATTTTATTTTGTACATCCATCATACTTCCCGGTTGGAAAGCATTGAAATACAAGTGGTAAAAAACCTTGTTTAATTCATCAGGAGAATTATTGTAATAAACTATTTTTTGAGTCCCTGCGAATTGATGTTTTTCAACATCGAAATCAATGTTCATGGTACATTCGATTCGCTGTTGCCACCGATCGGGTTGGGCTGATAGTACAGTTACTGTAAATAGAAGTGCTAGTAAGATTGTTATTTTTTGCATTTTGAAATATTATTAGATTTTAATTTTATTTAAAATTAGTATTTTTTTAAGATCAAAGATTTGAATTTGAAACATCTATTGAAACATCCGCAATCTGAGGTTCCGGTCTAACTATCGGTTCCAGCAATTTACTCCACCCTACCCAGTTATATTTCTTCCAGCAGATTAAAAAATAGATGGTCGCTACAACAAAGAAAACAGGCAGCATCATTCCAACGTCAACTACTTCAGTATTAAAAATGGCATTGGTTTGTAAAGCTCCTCCGGCATAAGAAACGAATATTGCGCTAAACATATTGGTTGCAGCATGAACACCAATGGCCAATTCAAGGGTTCCATCCATAATCGTTATCAAGCCTAAAAAGAATCCAACACTCATATAATAAGTCATCATGATTCCCATTCCAAATTTTTCGACTTCTGGATTCATAATGTGCATGAGGCCAAAAAGAACTGAAGTTGCTATTAGAGGAATAATTTTCGACTTGGTCCATATTCCAAATCCTTGCATGAGGTATCCTCGAAAAACTAATTCTTCTGTCGTTGTTTGTATCGGCATTAAAAGAAGAATGATTACTAACATGGGGAGGAATTCCCCCAGATCAAAGGTCAAGGTATAAACACTCGGATCAGAGAAATAAGAAACGGCTTCCAAGATTCCTGTAAATCCTAACCAAAGGAAAAAACTAAAAAATATTTTATTCCAGTTTATCTTTTCAAAAGGAGTGATGAGTGTTTTCCAATGTCTCTTATGAAGTATTTTTAAAAAGATTATTAAAAATAAGGACATAAAAACAAACATCAGTAAAAGTAGAAACAAGGTCATGTTCAAGTCCATACCTAATGCTTCAAAATCCATCTTCGTCAACAAGGCTTCTAGCTCCTCCATGGACATCTGAGACATGATATCATTTTTATCAATATAATAAACCATCCCTATTAATAATGGCACCTGCCCCAAGGTATACCCCAAGAAAGCCATAACTAGGGTGATTAACCAAATCCACCATTTATTTTCACCTTCAAAAGCTCTTTGAAAAAACATAGTAATTATTTTAGCCGCTTAATCGGCATTTCTATCCTATAAATCGTTAAAAAACTAATTAAAGGACTTTTTAATTTATGCCAAGATATAAAAAATTCAAATATGCCTCCTTATGGAAATTTTAAACGACCCGAGAATATCGACAAACTGTATAATAACTTATACTTCAATATAAATATTCTGTGTAAATTCGCCACCTGATTGATTATATAATGATTTGTTCAATGAAAAAAATCCTTTTACTTTTTGTATTGATATTGAGTGTGAGTAGTGCATCTGCTCAGTTAAGAAAAGGAATGAGCATAGAAACTCACCTACATTTTGGTACGGTGATTAAGCATACGCCGGAGTTAATCTTCGATGCTCCTGGCTTGAGCACTGGAGTAGATATCAATCTGACTTGGCAAACTTATGGTCTCAAAAAATGGCATCAATTTCAAAAGTATCCTAAAGTCGGAGCTGGATTAATGATTTTTGATCTTGGTAATCGAGATACGCTTGGTCGAGCTTATGGATTTCATTATAACATCAACATTCCACTTTTTGATAAGGAACGATTCAAGATGAAGTTTCAATTTGCTTCTGGCTTTGCTTTATTGGATCGTACTTTTAATCGCATCTCCAATCCTAATAATAATGCGATTGGTTCGGCACTCAATGTCATTGCTCATATGAAATTCATGAGTGATTATGCAATCAATGAGAAGCTGAAATTTACCTTTGGTGCTAGCTTTACTCATTTCAGCAATGGTGCTGCACAGTTGCCAAACTTCGGTGTCAACATCGGTAGTGGAATGATCGGAATGGTCTATACTCCACAAACACTTTCCGAATCTGATTATATCCGCCATGATCTGGAAAAAGCTTCTCCCAGAAAATTTGGACTTCGCTTAGAATATAGTTTAGGTTATCGGGAAAGTCAAACTTTTGGTGGCCCTCGGTATCCAATCGAAGCTTACTCCATTGCCGGAGTCTATTATATCAATCGAGTCAATCGATTATTCTTTGGATCAGATTATGAATTCAATAAAGCCTTGTATGTTTTTGGAAAAAATGTATTTGCATTTAATTCTGAGAGGGAAGCGGTTTGGGGCGCATCGAGAATAACTATTTTCTTAGCAGATGAATTTGTTTTTGGAAACTTTGGTTTGACCTTACAAGCTGGAACTTACCTTGGCAATTTTTCTTACCAGGTTCCTAACTTTATGTACTTCAAACTGATTGGTCGATACTATGTTCCCATTTTAAAAAATCCTTCAACCAGAGCTTTTGCTGGAATTTCTTTGAAATCGCATTTTTCGATTGCAGAGTATTTTGCACTAAACGTAGGTCTCGAATTTTAAGACTATCATTTCTTTTAATTTTCTTCCACCTAATAAAAAAAATATACTTGAAATTCGAAGCCGGCTATTTTAAAAATCTCGAATTTTAAATCCTCCCTCCTATCGCCACTCCGGCATTTCTGCATTTTCGAAAAGTAATTCTCGGTCTGTTCCATCCACACTCATCATCCAAATACTCTTTGGAGAAATTCCATCATTATTGGTATTCATAAAAATGATCTTACTACCATCAGGAGAATATCGAGGATCGAAATCATTGGTCCCTGCTGGCTTCTCAAAAGAGAGATCTATGATCTGATTGGTATTTAGATTTTTTGTAAAAATATGTGCATCAAGTTGTCGACCATCTGGTGCTTCAAATCCAGAAATATCATGAGTATATAATGCCTCATCTCCATCAATTGAAAACATAGGCCCACCTGTTCCTCCTGGGATATCTGAGAAAAACTGAAGCGTATAATTTCCTTGTTCATCAAAAGTAAACATATTGGAATCGTAAACATCAATACCTACTGTCCGAGCAGCAATTTTATTTCCTTGTGGTGTCCAATCACATTCTGCAAAAGTAAAACCGAACGGTGCTTGTACAAAGTTCGTTAGCCCAGTTCCATCTGCATTGATGGTAAAAAGTTTAGCATTTTCCATGTACAAAATCCGAGTCCCATCTGGTGACCAACAGAAATCTAGTTCGAATTGATTGGCACCACTAATGGCGATGCTCGTAACCATTGTTACATTATTTCCGTCACGATCCATGACATAGATTTGAGGATCAATTCCGGCATTAGAAATATACGCGATTTTCGTTCGATTAGGATTCATACGAGGACGCCAATTGCTTCCTGTGTTATCTGTTAGTTGAATCGCATTACCATCTATATCAGAAGAAAAGATATCATATTTTCCATTTTCAGAGCGAGCAAAAACAAATCGATGATCAGGAAATTCTTCCGTCTTAAATCCCCAAACTTCACTATAAACTGGATCATTTCGATCATCAGTTACGATTACTTGCCAGAAATAATTTGTTCCAAAATCTAAATCAGTCAGTTCAAATGTACTATCAATACTATTACTGATCAGGCTTATGCTTTGAGTCATATCTGAATTAAAAAGTAAAACTTCATAGCTCAAAACATCCTCTTCATCTTGATCACTAGCTGACCATTCCAAAGTCAAATCAACACCTAGATTTTCCATTCCATCAGTAGGAAAAATATTCATAGGAATGGTTGGCGGATAATTTTCTAAAGAATCTTTCGCCATTCTTACGATTACACTAGCATCCTGATTTGCAAAAACGGTAACTGTTGAAACTTGAGTTAGAAAACCACTTTGCTCAGCTCGTAGCGAATAGGTTCCTTCTGGAATATTTTCTAAAACAAATCTTCCATCGGCATCTGAAAAAACAGAACTCGTTGGAGGATTCGTAGAAATCGTTGCCATTTCAATAGCAACATTTTCATCCTTCATCAAGACTTCACCAAATACAGAACCAAACTGTTCTGGAATAATCGTGTCTTCCTGACAAGCCATCAAAGAGACGAGTAATAATAAAATCGCCCCTTTTGTCCACTTTCCAAATTTAAAAATCATTTCCTTTCTCATTAAAATTAAATTTTCGAGAACTCTCCAATTTTTTACCAAAATAAAAACTTAAGCCAACATTTCCTCTCCAGAAAAAGTCATTATATTTTCCTTGAGCTACTTCATCAAAATCATCACTAAAAATATAATTATAGTCTACTCCTGCTTTGATACCAATTCGATTATTAATTAAATACTCTAAGCCAAAACCAACTTGAGTTTTTGGATATATTTTATTTGAAAAATCAAGACGTGATCCTTCGTTTGCTGTGATCAATCCAAGACCTGCAGAAAAATAAGGCGTAAACATATCAAAAGGTAATAACAAATAACTTCCACTTATATCTAGATAACTAACATCAGAAGTATAGAACTGCTTAGTAGCCAACTGGCTCATTCCAAAATTCAGATTAAATCCAAAGCTAGGAGATTGCGAATAAGTCAATCCTATTTCAGCGCCTGTCCTTAAAACAGGTTCTGGATAATCTCCTTTATATTGCAAAGATGAAGAGCTGAGATTGAGTGCAATTTTACTTCGACGGTTGTCTAATCTTTTACCAAAAATATCTGTCTGAGGAATGAGTTCTTTTTCTTTTTTATAATCCAAGATTGATTGATCAACCAACATTCTAGGTTCTTCTAATTCCCAAAGATTATCAAATACTCCTTCGATGATTAGACTCTGTACTGCTTTTTCTATCGCTTCTGTCACAGCCATTTCGGAAGGTTCATTGTAAGTAAATCCAGTCTCTGCTTCCAACAATCGACTGAACTTTACAAATCGAAACAAGCCCACATCTACCGATTGAGATAGTATCGTTTTTGAAGTATAAACTGTTTTTAAAACTTTCCCATTACTTGTCGAAACGGCACGAAGATAAACTGTCACCCGATCCTGTCGGTATTGACCGCTTCCTCCGGCACCAAAATATCTAAGACCAGCTCCTCCAGTAATAATATTTGCATCATAAGAAATAATCCCTCCTTCGAGAATGACTCCTGCATAAAGCAAAGCAGGCAACAATTGTTCTCCTCCGGCACCTGCATTGTATTGTGCTCTACTTGAACGGATAATTTTTCTTTCATTCAAAAGGTTTCCCACGTTTTCTCTCTCAATCGGGATAAACCAATTGCTCTCTTCCAATGCTTTGATTAGTATGGTCGTTGCTCCTTGGGTAACGGCAGTAGACCAACTCGATCCATTTTCTGTAGGTTTATATTGACCGGTTTGGTCTCTGAATTTATAGACTGCAACCACTACCTTTTCCTTTGGAGGTGGCAAATTTTTCAGATCTTCTGTTGTCGATGTGACTTCTCCAAGACGTGCTTTACTAGAACGCGGAGTTTGCATGATCTTCCCGCAGGAAAACATACTGATCACAATAGCCAGAAGGCATATTAAGCGAATTGTTTTGTTCATAGGACAAGTATTCAATTCAGTAGATTGTCATATACAGACGAGTCTACATGTATCAAAACATGATTAAAAAATGTAAATATGATTTTAAGGCTGGTATTGTGTGTATTTAAAGGAGGGAAATATAAATACAATGCAAAAGTACCACTTTTATAGGTCTGTTGAAAGTTTTAGCTGCTAGTATTTTGTTATTTTGTCTTGCTCAAGTATTTTTTATCTATCGAAAATTAGAAATAAGGGATAATCACTTGAGTCTGTTCACCTGCACCAGTATCCAAAATAGAGATCACCAATCCTTCAATTGATGAGCTTATATCAATTTGAAAATCACCGACAGTATAGTTGCCATTTTCGAGGCCATTTTCGCCAAACTGAGCAGTGATCAATTGCCTTGAAAGTTGACTCAATAATTGACGATTAAGGCTTTCTGTAAAATTATCTAAAGTACTTCCTTGGGTTCGTTCTAAAAGGTCAGGATCCTCAATTAAGTTTTGAGTTTGAGCACTACTCAGCAACCAATTGTAATTGAAAGTATCACCTCCAAAAGCAGGATTTTTTGGTTTGTAAACAAAGTCTTGAGCTGCACAAAAATTGAAGCTAAAGAAAAGTAAAAATGCGAAGGTTGTTATTTTTTTCATGGGACGTAATTTTTGTTTTTGTTGTTCGATTTTTTAATAAACTCCACTACCTTTTTGATCTCCTGCTTCGAGATCTGATTTTAATTTTTCGTTATCCACTAAATATTTTTTAACAGCATTTACAGATTGCTCTGCCAGTAGTTCTATCACATCTAATCTTGGCTGTAGCATTCTCTGTATCAGTAGATTGCCATTGACTTCGACTGAAATTCTTGCTCCCCTACCCCTTGCTGGTAATTCTTTGATTGTAATCGTAAAATCAGAAACACCTTGTGGAGCGATCCATTTTCCATAGAAAAATTCATAATAGTCTCTTCCAGTTTTCGACCTGGTTTCATCAATGATTAAACCTTCAATTTCAATAGCATCGGTAGCTGTATTTCTTGTTTTTTTAACAACAGTTGGATTTGCTACAATCTTATCTGGGCTTGTTTTTTGAGGGAGTAATTTTTGAAAATCGCTAATAAATTTTTCATCACTTAACATCTTCTCATCTGCGACAATTCCTTCATCGTCAAATATTTTTAAAGCTACTTCGAAGGTAGCCGTTGCTCCAAGATTAATTGAAATTTCTGAGGTAATTTTTTCTTCTTTAGGTAGCAAGGTAAAACTACCGGATTGAGTGCTGATTGCTTTTCCGGAGGGGCCGGCTTTCGTCAATCGCATAGAGTAAGAATAGGCTAATGTTTTGTTTGATTTATTTTTGACCATTCCTTTAATCACTGCTTGCCCCGATTCGCTTCTTTGCAAATCAAACCAAGCATTAAGATCACTGCCTTGAGCAATTCCAATTGCATAGGTTCCAAAAATTACAAATAGCAAACAGTACCATCTTAGCATTAGATGACAGTTTATGGGTCAATAAAATTTTGTGTGATTGTGGCTGGAGGTAAAATTAGTTATTAGGTATTCCAACAGCAGATTGGTGAACGATAACTTTCATTCCATCACCAATTTGATAGATTTTATAATCTCGTGTTGTCAAACCCTCAATAACATGTTCAATAGAATTGTTATTTCCTTCTTGCAAAAATTCAACATCAATATTATCGGTGTTGATCAACTTCTGAATAATGGAATTGTCACTTCCTTTCTGAACAACTGCAATATCGCTATCTGTACCTTCTAAGTCAAGTGAATAGGTATTATTATTTCCATTTTGTATAACAGCCACTTGGTTGTTCCCTCCTGCCTGAAATATTTGGATCAAATTAAAATCTCCCGATTGTAATACTTTAGCTAAGTTACTTGCATCCGTTTGTTGCTGAATAATTTCAACATTGTTTTTGTTTCCTATCTGTTGGATTAGGACATTGTTTTGATCACTGATTAGATCTTCTTCTAAAAGCTGATTCGGGGTTAATATCAAATCGCTTTCTGATAGGTCTTGTTGAGCAAACAAAAACTGAGTACTACAAAGTAGTAAAACAAATAAAGATATTTTCAGTAATTTATTCATGAATGTAAAAGATACTAATAAAAACCTGAATTGTCCGAAAATGAGTTCTTTTATATTTAAAAAAACATAAACTGAATTCATCTTCGGACATTCCTCCTTCTAAAAAAAGGAATCAGGTCATTTGTTTTGGTTAAAAATTACTACCGTTTTGATATTATAAAAATACCAAAACAGGTAGTAAATGATTGTCCTAAATCATGTTGATATTTTAATAAACATCAATATGACCTAACAAATATTAAAAGAAATACTAGTTATCTCTTTGAGCAACATTAGCAGTATTACCATTACCAATTTGGTTGATAACAGAAGAGTTTTCGTTGCTAAGTTGAGCGTTTACCGCTTCGTTACCATTACCTTGCTGAATGATTGTACTTGCATTCATATCTCCATTTTGAGAAACGATTAAAGTATTATCAGAACCAGTTTGAGATAATTGAGGATCACCTTCGCCACCAGCGAAGTTATTGTTACCTGTTTGAGCGATAAAAGCAGCGTTGTTATCTCCCATTACCTGAAGTAATCCAACATTGTTAGATGTTCCAGATTGTTCCATAACAGCAATTACGTTATTACCTTCTTGAGTAGTGAATGCAGTTGTATTTTCACCATTTTGAGCTTGAGTGATCAAGTTATTATTTCCAACCTGAGCAGCTTGAGCAGTATTACCTAATCCAGATACTTGCTGGATAGTTTTACTGTTGTCACCTTGAGTAAAGATAGTTGCAGTACTGTTAGTAGCATTCAACTCTTGACGAGCTCTGTTACCATTACCGTCTTGAGAAATAGCAGCAACATTACCTGCTTCAGTAATTAAAGAAACCGCTTGATTCAATCCACCAACTTGAGTTACGTTTACTGTATTTTCGCCACCAGCCATTTCAACTTGAGCAGAGTTTCCAGCACCAGCCTGATCAACAGTAGTTACGTTTAGATCAGCATCTTGAATAACGTTAGCAACGTTAGTAGATCCAACTTGAAGTACATCAGTCATGTTATCACTTCCGTTCTGATCAACTGTACTTTGGTTTGTCTGAGCAAAAGAAGCATTTACTGCAAATGCACCTACTGCGAAAAAGAGAATAATTTTTTTCATTTTGAATTCTATTTTAAATATTAAAAAATGTAAGATTAAATTTCATTAGATATCACAAAGTGATAGAGTATATCAATAGCAGATATACTTAGTAGGTGGTTGTGTGTTGAATTTAATTTTAATTAAAATCCCTTAGGATGTAGTAGAGAAAGAAGCTGTAGACTAGTAGAAATTTTAAGATTGTAATTGCGGTACAAATATATTCCTAATCATTAAGAATTCTAATACGTAAAACACGCATTTTAAGCTAAGGGAATCCCGTAGTTTACTGTAATTGACAAATTGTTTTCAAAATAGAACTTAGCAAGACCGACTGTATTTTTAACCTGAAGTTTTTGAATAAGATTACGTTTATGAGTTTCCACCGTTCGAGGACTGATAAAAAGTCGGTTAGCGATTTCTTTATTACTCAATTCATCTCGGATGATAAAAGTCAAAATCTCTATTTCACGTATGGTTAGTTTATCTTCCAAAGCCTTGGTGTTCTGTTTTTGATTATCAAAACTAGTCAAGCCTTTTGTGATAGAAGATGACAAAAAAGTTTTTCCCTTGCTCACTTGCTGGATAGCATCTTTCAACTCTTCGATATCTATATCTTTCAATAGATACCCAGAAGCTCCGGCTTCCATCATTTTAAAGATATACTCTTTTTCTTGGTGAGTAGAACAAGCGATGATTTTTATCTTAGGGAAGAAGCGTTTTAAACGCTGTGTTAGTTCAGCACCACAATGGCTTCCAAGATTTATATCCATAATCACCAAGTCAATTTTTTCGAATTGACAGATAACATTAATGGCTTCGAAGTTTTCAGCAATGATTACTTTTCCTATTTCTTCACAAGGCTCCAATAAGCATTTTAGTCCTTTTCTAAAAATAGGATGATCGTCTACAATGAGAAGTTGTAATGGGTTCACGCTCGTAGTTTTAAGTCTTATGTATTTATCAATCTAAGCTGCTCTACACTTTCTATTGTGTTAGTTAAAGTATCATGATTTAATCCAGATTATAACAATGCAGAATCATGATGAATTTCATCCAATAAAAGTATATCGCAAATACTTGGTTTATAGGTTGGGGGTCAATACAGCAAGCTATATTGAAGTACGAGGTGATTAGATGTGTAAATCGAAAATCTCAAACTACCGTTCAAGAATTGATGTGTGTGTTGTCAATCCTAAGATCAACTGCTCAAATTTAGTAATTTTATGTGATAAAGTGGTGATTATTGAAGACAAATCCTATGAATTACTAAAAACACTTATTCCCAAGTGCTTATTTTGTTAGGCATTTTAAAACAATCCTGCATTGTTAAAGAGTGACTACAGGTAGTGACTTTTTATAATATAATAGTCCAAAGAATAAAGCGATTAACACTTTTTCACTGATAATCAATCAGTTGTAATTAAAATACTTCTTTTTAAAATATGTCAGCTAATTGTTATTTATTCATATAATATATTGAGAATGTCAAAAAATTGTCTTAGCTTTAAAAGGTATTCTTTAAAAAACTAAAACATTCCCCCATGAAAAGAATCGTTTACACACTAGCTTCCTTGCTATTTTTAGTAGTTCTTACCTCTGCCATAAATTCATTTAACAATCAAACACTTGTCCTCCCTCCTGATGACAAAGTACTTGATCTTCCAGCGCAGACTTACGATTATGAAGTCAATTTTCCTCCTAACCTTCTTGAATTTATGATGGGATGGGGTGTCGTAGATACCACCTTAGTAGCGAGCATAACAGATGATGTTGCTACATTAGGTAGAGTACTTTTTTATGATGATCGCTTATCCGGTGACAATACCTTGTCTTGCGGAAGTTGTCATAAGCAAGAATTTTCCTTTGCAGATAATGTAGCATTAAGTAATGGTATCAACGATCAAGAGACTACTCGAAATTCTATGGTTTTAAATGACTTAGGATGGCAACTAAGTGGTTCATTCTTTTGGGATTTCCGATCATTCGGTTTAGAAAATGCTGTTTTGCAACCTATAGTAGCTGCTCATGAGCTTGGTAAAGACATGTCTACTTTGATATCAAAACTCGAAGCTGCTGAAGAATATGGTCCCTTGTTTCTAACGGCTTACGGTAGTGAAGAAATCAACGAAGAAAGAATTGCTAATTCTCTAGCACAATTTATAGTTTCCATGTCTTCTTTTGATTCAAAATTTGATCAGGGAGTAAATGATAATTTTTCGAATTTCAATGCAAGTGAACTTGCAGGAAGATCATTATTCGAAGAAAATTGTTCGTTCTGTCATGTAACTCCTCATTTTGGTTCCACCGACCCTTTAGATTTTTTCCTTACAGGAAATAATGGATTAGACTCCGTGATGACAGACCTTGGAATGGGAGAATGGATGAATGATGTTTTTTTTGACGGAACTTTTAAGTCTCCTACTTTACGTAATATTGAAGTGAGTGCTCCATATATGCATGATGGTCGTTTTGAAAATCTTGACGAGGTCATTGATTTTTATAGTGAAGGTGTTCAGTTTAATGAGAACTCAGCATTTAGATGGATATTCGGTGACGACTTTACGGGTTATGATTTTTCTGAGCCAGAGAAAAAAAATCTTATCGATTTCTTACTGACTCTGACGGATAATACTTTATTGACTGATGATAAATGGTCCGATCCATGGATTACTGTTTTGAATAATGATGAAGAATTATTAACAGGCATCAATGTATATCCAAACCCTGTGGCTGATATGGTCATTGTCGAGATTGACAATATTAGGAATGAGTCATATGACATCAATGTCTTTGATATTAATGGAAAATTAGTTAACTCTTTTAAAACTTCAAGTAATGTTATTGAAGTTCCTCGTGGAGGTGCTCCTTCTGGCATCTACGAGTTGGTCGCTTCGAATGGTCAAAAGCAAAAAACCTTTAAATTGGTTTATAGATAGATTAAATTTCTTTTATAAAAAAGGCCTCGGGTGTTTACTCGGGGCTTTTTTATTGGAGTTAAAATTTTATACCCACCAATTATATTGAAAATTGCATCATTGAAAATGATGCACATAGTTAAATTACATAGTTTTCCAATCTAAGGTATTCGAATTGTATTTTTTCCTACAAAAGCGAACTTTGAAATTGCATGAAAATACCTTAACTTTCAGTTAGTTACAAAAAAGTCTATTAATGAAATATATTTTTCTTTTTACGCTCTTCTTTTTCTCCTCTTATACGATAAGTGCTCAAGATGTAAATGGTTATTGGGTTGGAATAATTACCGAAGGTCATGAGCAATTTAAATTTGAAATCAACATTCAAAATGGTAGTCGAAAAGATCCGATCATCATGGGTTGCCGATCTTGTAAAAGACTCCATGGAGATATTGTTGATCATCGGGAAACAGAAAAAATTATTGACTTTTACGGTATTATAAATGCTGATCGATCGATCAATCTATTAGATTCAAAACTGGCTTTTAAAGAAAAATACGCTGGCGAAATAAGAACTCGTTATCAGATAGGCCTTGAAATGAAAGGAGGAGAATCATGGCTTGTTGGTTACTATCAGGATTATAATTCTAAAGGTAGAAAAGTAAAACAAGGAAGAATTTATCTAAAACGGGAAAAGATAATTGCAGGAAAGGCGTAGGAATTTGGAATTTTAAATGCTCATTCTAAGCCTACCTAAAGAAAGGTATTTATTTATAAAATCAGGAATTACAGACTTTCATCTCTTTTATGAATTTCAAAAATAAAACAGTTTTAATTACTGGCGGATCTCGAGGAATTGGTCGAGCGGTTGCATTAGCCTTTGCGAATAGAGGTGCGCATATTTGTATTACTTACAACAAAAATGAAGCTGCTGCAAAAGACACTTTGTCCATTTTACCGGCGGGTAATCATCGAGCGTTTCAGGTAGATGTCCAAAATTCCGATGCTATCCGAACTTTGATTAACAAAATAGCTGAAGAGTACAGCCGTCTTGACATTGTCGTCAATAATGCTGGAATATTTGAAGCTCATCCAATTGATAAAGTGAGTTATCCGAATTGGCAGCGGATTTGGCAAAGCACCATGAATGTAAATCTTATGGGACCGGCCAATGTTTGTTATTGTGCAGCTCAATATATGATGCTTCAGGGAGGTGGCAGGATTGTAAATATTTCTTCTAGAGGAGCATTCCGAGGAGAGCCCAATCATCCTGCCTATGGTGCGTCTAAGGCTGGACTGAATGCCATGAGTCAGTCTTTAGCACAATCTTTAGCACCTTATAACATTTTCGTTGGAGTGGTCGCTCCTGGCTTTGTAGAAACGGATATGACCAAGCATTTACTGGATAGTCCAGAAGGTGGAAAAATTAAAAATCAAAGTCCTTTGGGTCGGGTTGCTCAACCTATTGAAGTTGCTCAAGCGGTTTTATTCTTGGCAGCGGAAGGCTCTGAATTTATGACTGGAGGGATTATCGATGTGAATGGGGCGAGCTATCTTAGGAGTTAGAGGAGTGAGGAGTGAGGAGTGAAATCTAAATTGCTACTTCAAATGTTTCATACCTTCTCTTACTGTCAAATTTGACAACTCATCTTTATGTTCATTTATAAATTTTATCACTGCATTAGGATTATATTTCCCATACTGCCGAAGTGCCCAACCTGAAGCTTTTTGAATAAAAAATTCTTTACTGTCTGCATGATTCAGAATATATTTTTTCAATAATTCAAAATCGGTTTCATGACGGTATTTTAATTGAAAAAGAATCGAAGAACGTTGAAGCCAAATATTATCAGAAGCATTCCATCGATCTGTAAAAGATAATCGTTGGTCTGGAAATTTTAAAAATAGTTTACCGCATCCATTTGGAGCCAACCAATCAACACTATCCCACCACGATTTTTCTAAAATTAGTTTTTCATAAAAACCAATAAAAGAAGCATCCATCTTTCGGCTTTTTTTATCCAACATTTCCATTGCAGAATACTGCATTTCCCGATGAGGATCAGCCCACATCATCAGGGCAAATTCTTTTAAGTCCTCCCCTTCTGGAATTGGATGTTGTTTGATGAAATCTCTTAGAATGGTTTTCCGTTGTGGACTTCTAATCCCATAAAACCTAAAGTGATTTTTCATATAGGACTCCATAGGAGCAATCTGATCCGGAACCGAATGCGCTTCAAAGAGTTGCTTTATTTTTTGGAAATATATTCTGACAGATTTCGACAATGGCCTTTATTTTAAAAACCTTTAATCAATCTCTTTGATCGTCATAATCGCTTCATCAAGAGACATCACTCTTACTTGAACTGCAAGATCCATGTCTCCCGAAATCGAAAACATTTCCGTTCCCACACTCAATAAAAAATGATCCATTATCATCAAAACAATATGAAAGTCTACTCCTGTTGGAACCTTACCACTAGCCGTCACCTCTGATACATTGTACTCCAAAGGTATAACCACATTACTTTCTTCAAGCACCGCAAAAGCTCTCATATCATGAGGGATCGTTCCATAACCACCAGTAGTAATATTGACTTGAGCTGTTCCTGAACTGTCATACTCTTTAGCTCCCATTTGCCAGTTCGCCTTTTTGCTACCAAAGGAAATAGAATTGTTGACCGCTTCCACATCTATGTCAGAATCTTTGTTCCAACCATTTTGAAAATAGTAAAAATCCATGTCCTCACCTGAAACACCTGAAGGCAAATTCATTTGAATATTCAATGGATTGTCGATGTTGGCTTGCCCACTGTTTGTAAGTGGATCAATAGAAATTGAATGGCTCGCCTCCAACCAAGTATTACCATCTATTGTTGGTTTATTTAAGAATATAAAGTCAGACTTTGTTGTTGCTTCTTTGATCACCATAGAAACATTTCCGCCTACACTAAAAGCATTTTCAGGGATTTCTATCGTCATTCCTTTTGGAGTGGTCAATGAGCTGAATTCTTCAGAATTGAATACGAGGGTGTCTCCTACTGTATTATTGGCGTCAAAAAATTCGGAAAAATCTTCGAAAGGTAATCGAGGAAGACTAGGTTGAGAAGAATCATCAGTATAACAGGAAAAAATAGATAAAATAGTAAAAACCAATAAAACAGGGAGGGTATGCTTTGTCATGTGTATTGAATGTATTAGGTATTGTGTTTATAAATACATCGACAAAGCTACAAAAAAAAGGTAAACCAAGGTATCATCTAGGATATGCAATTCCTATAAAACCATGAGCATTATTAAAAGCGATGATTTCTCCATTTTCAGGGTTTTGTAAAATACAATTAAAGTTTATTTCTAATTTTTTGGTAGGATCTCCATTTTCATTAATATCATAATCTTGGATATCCAAGACTTCGAAAAGCCCTTCTCCATTTTGATCTAAAATATCAGAGCGGTAAGTATTGCCTTCTCTATCCGTATATTGAATAGCCACCACACTGAAATCCAAATCTGCAGCAAGTCCAAAATTGTATGACCCAGTGGTTATTGCAGCCGAAATTTCGAGCGAATCGACATTATCTAAAGGTGCCGTATCACGGATTTTAATCAACAGTTCTTCCGAACAGTTTTCAACACAATCCGATAAAGTAGAGAATCGGGAAATAAAGGAAAACACATTGGAAGAGTCTCTTTCATAATCTGTAAACATATAGAAATCAGCTACTCCCGCTTCAATAGAATAAGCATTGTTATTTGCTGAAAAAGTAAAAACGGGAACGCTAGAATAGACATCAGAAAGTGCTAGTTCATCATCCTTAGAACAGGAGAGTCCTAGAAACAAAATAAGAATAAAAATTAGGCTATTTATTTTTTTCATCACTACCATTTTATGAATGAAAGTTTTGACTTTTTATTTGCTTTAATATTATTTAAGTTATTGAACTAAATTAAGTTGAATTGTTTATGTCTACTTAATAAAATTCCAGGTTGCTCCAAGTCTAAAATGTAATCGCTGTGGTGTAAATGAACCTGCATTACTTGAATCAAAAACACTAGCTGTATCAAACGAGCTATCATTATTTCCTTTCTGGACTCTATAATATGCATTAGCATTCAAGGTAAAAGAAGGACTAATTGCATAATGATAACCAAGCGTTAATCGGGTCAGCAATTTTTTATAATTGTCTTTTGGCAACCATCGATCATTTTTATCTTCACTAACATCGAGACTACTAGATGCTCCTAAGGTTGATTGTTCCCAGGGAAATAAAGTAGCTGTCTTTATTTCACTCCCTCTTACACCTAATAAAAGATTCCATTGAACCCCAGCCTCGATAGTAGATTTTTGGTTTCTCCACTGCACCGTCAAAGGTAAATCCAGAGAATGAAAAATCTTAGGAGGAAAAATACTTTGTACATTTCTATAACCAAAGCTGTATTGATCTTGCGAATAAAAATCATAGTCTGATCTTTGGTTTTCAGCTAAAAATCCACCATCATCCTTATTAGTAATTCGTCCACTGGTTCCATTGATAAAAGAGTATTGAACAGCAGAGCGAATGGCAAATTTACGGTTGAGTTTGTATCGTCCAGTGATTCCCATTGAACCACCTACCCAAGAGCTATTACCATTATTAAAAGGATAAATAATTGATTCCGCAGTTAAGCCAAAAGTAAATGGATTATATTTTATCTTTTTAAAACCAAAACATTCTTTACAGTCTTTCTCAGGAATTTCTAGCTCAGAAGGAATGGTTTCTAACAATGCTAATTCTGTAATTTCAGTTCTTTCTTCTTGTTTTTCAACAGTGTTCTGTTCTTCAGAAGATGGTGCCGTATTGGTCTGAATGGCAATCTCCTTTTTCGTCGTAGCAGTAGAATCAGGAAGCGGCGATTGAACATCGATTTCATCAATGTCCAATGCCTTAATGTCATCCTGACTTGGGGAATCTAAAGATCCTTTTGGAGTCGTTTTAATTCGCGAGGAATTTTTTTCATAGCTTGATACTCCAGAATTTGGGTTCTGTAGTTTGGGGTTTGAGTACTGTATCTCGTTATTTATTGTTTGAGATTTATTATTCTTTGTTTGAGCTTCAGAATTCGAAATTTCGTTTTCAGAATTTTGATTAATTGAATTTTGAGTTTTGGAATTAGACGTTTTAGATTCAGTATTTGCAAGCGTTTCTGGAACGGTATACAATGGAGATTTTTCAGAAGCTTTAGAAAGGGCCGCAGAGTTTGTACCATTAATAGCAAAGTATCCTACCACTGTAAAAAGCAATAAGAACAATCCAAGTTTCCACCACAATCCACCCCGTCTACGACGATCTTCATCCTGCTCGATCATCCGTTCGGCTTCTTCCCAGTATGCGTCCTTGAATTCGAACGCTCTGTTTTCCAACTTATCTTTAAATAATTTGTCGAGTTCGCTCATATTAAATCACTTTAGAAGCGTTAATCGCTTGATGTATCATTTCTTGTAATTTCTTTCTTGCCGAAGACAAATGCCATTTAGAAGTTCCATCGCTCATCCCTAACATCTCTCCTATTTCTTTATGACTATAGCCATCTACGGCATATAGGTTAAAAACTTTTTGAGAAACCGGTGGTAATTTTTTTATAAAAAGCTCCAAACGTTGTGCATCAAACATTTGATCGGCTGTATTATAATCTACCGCTTTACTCAGGTGTCCATTTTCTGAAAAATCAGTATGTTCTATTAATTCTCTCACTTTACGGTTTTTTCGAAATTCATCGATGACCGTATTGATCATAATTCTTCTAATCCAGGCTTCAAATGGGGCTGAAGGGTTATATTTCTCTAGGTTATTCAAGATTTTCAAAAAACCCATGTTCAATACTGAAGCAGCCTCACTTTCATCCTTCTTATATCGGATACATACCCCCATCAAAACATTGAAACAGCTCTTGTAAAGCTGAAACTGCGCTCTCCGGTCGCCCTTGATACAATCTTGAATTAATTGTTGGCTAACTTTCATCTACCCTCGGGGGTTTTGTCTTGTGAAACAGAAAAGAATAGGTCTATTTCGATTTTTGAATGAATATTATTCTATCAAAAACAAAGATAAACCTATTCTAGGGATTTATATTTTTGAATGCATACTTTGAGGAAACAAAGTATTGATTGTCAATCAATTGTAAAGCAAAAATACAAATATAAATCCGTTGTTTTAGTTTTCGAATTGTGGTTCCAGATTAATTGGCTGATTGAGATAATCTTTTCCCACTTTTTTAGCTTTATATACTTTATTGCTTTCAATCTTATACACGTAGATAAAAAGACAAAGGTTGGGTGATGGTTGGAATTTTATGCATTTAATGCCAATATGGGTTAAAAATTATTAGTCTTTCATTTAATCTGAGCTAAGATAAAACGGTATTCGGTTTTCAGGCTATCCGAATTCCGAATTTCGTTTCTCCTTCAGGTGAAGATTAAGCACTTAGCTGCCCTTGTAAAAAACCTGATTCAACTTATTTTACTCCACTTTTATATATTTCTGCTGACAAGGCTCGATACAAGGATAGTTTATAATTAACTCTTCGTCAGACATGGTATAGCTAATTGGAAAAACTGGGGTAATAGAACATCCATCCGGTATTAACGTGAAATCTATTTCTGAATAAAGACCGGTCAATACCTGATCAGAATCTGTGCCCATATTGCATAAATCGCCATTAGATTCAAACGTTCCATCATTTAAAAACTCGATAGTTCTATCGCTTTGAACACTGATAAATGTGCCACTACCATCACCTGGATCATTCAATACTTCTATTAATTTCCATTTGTTTGAAACAAGAACTTCTTGAGGTTTACAAGCTGAAAACACAAGGATCCCGAATACAATTGCAATAAGTAATTTTTTCATAATCTCATTCTTTAATTAAAGTATATTTATCTCCAATCGAATTTGCAAAAATTAAGGTATCATCCGTGAACTCCATATCCCATTCTCGACTAAGAATCAAAGTCCAATCAAAGTTAGCAGGCCAAACATTCTCATCCTCAAAAGTAATCTCAACTTCCCCGTAAGAGTAAGTTCCACTTCCTATTGCTGGAAAATAATCTGTATCACTCGTTCCTGAAAAAGTATTGGTACTTTCATCAAACTCTACAGTTACATTAGTCGTTGAATCTCCTCTTTCAAAAGTCCCTGAGTAAACTCCTTCAATCACAGGCAAACCACCAAAGTCAATTATTTGACGATCTGGTTCTGATTCTTTTTCACATCCAGTTAAAAGGAATACAAAAGAAATTAAACAAAGTATTGATTTCATGATGGTCAATTTATCCTTTCTAATTTAATAATTCTAACGTATAAAAAGACATATCCGTTGGGTAGTGTTCAGAAGTTATTTAAAAATGAATTGATGAATTATTTGTAAGTCATTTTTAAACAACTTCTTTCTTATCTTTATCGAGAATTTAGAAAAACTTAAAAAAATGATGAAACCTCTGGCGGAAAGAATGCGACCACAGAATCTGGATGATTACATTGGCCAGACTCATTTGGTAGGTGAAGGGGCCGTACTTCGAAAAGCGATTGAATCTGGAAACATCCCTTCTTTTATCCTCTGGGGACCTCCTGGTGTTGGTAAAACGACTTTGGCGAGCATTATTGCTAATCAGCTTCAGAGACCTTTTCATTCCTTGAGTGCCATCAATTCTGGTGTAAAAGATATTCGAGAAACGATAGAAAAAGCAAAAAATCAACAGTTTTTTAATAGTCCAAATCCTATCCTTTTCATAGACGAGATTCATCGGTTTAGTAAATCTCAACAAGACTCTTTATTGGGTGCTGTCGAACGTGGAATTATTACCTTGATCGGAGCCACTACTGAAAATCCAAGCTTTGAAGTGATTTCGGCATTACTTTCCAGATCACAGGTTTATGTATTACAACACCTCAGCAAAGAAGAACTTATCAGCTTAGTCGATACTGCCATTGTTAAGGATTATTATTTAAAAGAAAAAGATATTGAAGTCAAAGAGTATGATGCTCTTTTGATGTATTCAGGAGGAGATGGTCGTAAACTTTTGAACACCTTGGAATTGGTTGCGAATGAAGTATCTAAAGGTGAAAAATTAATCATCACCAATGCCTTAGTTAAAGATCTCATTCAGCAGAACATTGTGATTTATGATAAAGCAGGAGAAGCACATTATGATATTGCTTCGGCTTTGATCAAATCTATTCGAGGTTCAGATCCTAATGCGGCGGTTTACTATTTGGCTCGGATGATTGAAGGTGGGGAAGATATAAAGTTTATCGCAAGACGATTAATCATTTCTGCTTCTGAAGATATTGGAATGGCCAATCCAAATGCACTACTCATGGCTACTACTGCTTTTCAAGCTGCGCAAGCAATTGGTCTTCCTGAAGCCAGAATTATTCTTTCTCAGGCTACCGTTTATCTAGCGACTTCTCCAAAAAGTAATTCTTCGTATATGGCCATCAACAAAGCTCAGGCTTTGGTTCGCGAAACGGGTAACCTTCCTGTTCCTTTACAGATTAGAAATGCGCCAACTAAATTAATGAAAAACTTAAACTATGGGCAAGGCTATCAATATGCACATGATGCTATTGGAAATTTCGCAGATATGGAATTTATGCCCGAGGAAATTATTGGAAAGAAGCTTTTCGATCCATCCGCTAATGCTACGGAACAAAAAATTCGAGAACGACTAAGACAAAATTGGAAAGAAAAATATGGGTATTAGAAAAAATGAGTGAATGAGTGAATAGCCTCAAAAACATAAATATTTCCTTCAGAGATTTAGGTAAGACGAACATCCGCTCATTCTGACATTCACTCATTCTAGCAAAAACATTCAATCAAAAAACCAACAATCAAATTTCCGCCGGAAATGATATCGTAATTCACCAAATCCTCTACTCCCAAACCTTCCCTCTTGCCAGACATTTCTTTCTAAACTTCTTTTCGTTTTCCATAACTTTATAAAAAGATTTCAGAAACTTCAGAGAACTCTTTCTCGTCTTTTTATCCAGCAGTTCAAAGCTTTGAACCACATCATAAATTTCACTTTTCTTATCGATAAAATGACTACGTACTGGTTCAAAAGCTTTTGAATCCTTACAGCTTCCCATGTAGATTCTTTCCCTTACATGAGTCTGACCAATATCTATATTTGGAGCAGAATAGCTAGCATTGACAAAACCAGAATAATCGAAATCATAAGGAATCGGAGCGTATTTTTTAGTCTTTTTATGTCGTACAATTTTGATGTTGTGAAGCCCTCCCAATTTCCAATCAGAGTTACTGATCATATACTGATACAAAGCAAAAACATCATGCTGAAAAGCATCTGTGGAATCCCTGATTACTTGATATCTATTTTTCTCTTTTGATTCCAATCGCTTAGCTAGTTCGTCTGTATTTTCTATTAAAAAACCATATCGTTTGACAGGTTTTATCCGGTTCAGAGAATCCCGATATTCTAAATGAACCAGTTGAACATTGAAACTATGATTGGTGAGTATGTTGTAAATCTTATAAGCTAGATACTCTTTAAGAATGAACTTCTCGTAAGAGTTTTGATTTTTACAATAGCTGACCAATTTGAGTGTATTGTACTTTCGGCGAACACCTTCAGCCTTTAATTCTTTTTTAGAAAACTCTAATTTCAAAGGAGGCATATAGCAAATCTTTCGGCGAGATTTCCCTCTGGCAGATAGATCGATGTTCCAGGTTTTCGTTGTTCCGTCCACCGTATATTCAAGTTGGGAAGGTACCGTATTTAGAGAGTTTTTATGTTTTAAAATCCTTTTGATGTCCGTAGTCAAAACTACTGTAGGAATATTATTTTCACTAGTAAGCGCCTGAAACAAGGTCGGTTTGGAAGCATCTTCCGCGAATCCAAACTCGTCGTCTTCGATTTGAGCGAAATTGATAAAAGGTAAAAAAAGGCAAGCAAGAATAAAGATCAGCTTGTTTTCCATGATAGTTTTTTTGAGGGTCTGTGGGTTGATATAAATCTAAAAGTAGCTTTTCAAATTATAACATCCCAATGGAGAGATGATTAATTTTGATGGGGAGTCTCTTAAATGAGTCAGTTTTTTGACCTAAAACAAAGAGCGCAAAATATTTATGAAAAATACTTTGCGCTCTAAAGGTACACTTCTTACTGATAAAGAAGTAGGATAAATTTTACTTTTTTATTTTACAAAAGCACCATAACGAGTAGATGGATCATTCAAAGTTTCATAAAAATCATTGACATATCTGACCATCTCTTTGCGGTTCTTTTTTGAAAGTTTATCACATTGCTTGATCGTATTCATGATATCTTCTTTCTTCGCCGTAAAATATTTAATCGTCGGCATCAATTCTTTGATATCCTCTACTCTATTCATATAGATTCTTTCTTGCACATCTGACTGTTTGAAATCTTGGTTAGGAATTGCATAAGGAGCATTCACTAATCCAGAGAAATCAAAATCATAAGGAACCATAATTCGGTCGCCATTTTCTTTATCAATGAATTTTACATTTTGCAACATTTTAGGTCTCCAATCCATATTCGAAATCATGTATTGGAACATAGGAATCAAATGGCTATATTTTGTATTAATACTATCCAAAGTCAAGTTATATAGATTCTCCACTTCTGTACCTTCATTACGTTCTGCCATCTCATTTGTATTCTCGATAATGAAACCATATTTTACATTATCCAAAGTATCTTTAGCACTATTGACATAGGTTACTTCTACCAACTGAACTTTAAAACTAGCATCAGTCAATTGGTTATACATTTTATAAGCAATATATTCTTTAAGAATCGTTTGTTCTGCATCTGGATTATCCATACAGTGGGTAACCAATTTCAAAGACTTATGAGAAGTCGAAATACCTTTTTCTTTAAGCCCCTCTTTTTTGAATTTAATCTTCAAAGGAGGAAAGTCACAAGTGCTTCTTCTAAATTTACCTCTAGGTTTAACTTTTACATTGTGCAACTCTAAACCATCTCCTGAATCAATCGTCAAAGTAGCTTCCTGATAATCGTCTTTCTTTTTATTTTCAATAAGGTGATCTAAATCTGTTGTAAGCGTAACTTTCAACAAATCAGTATCATTCATTGTTTTAAAGATAGTCTTAGCGGATTCTACTCCACCATCCAATAATGGAAAACCAGAATAGTCTTTTACGGAAGTTAACCCCTGAGCAGAGGCGCTGGTGATAGTTAAGATCGATAAAAAGAAAAAAGCAAATATTTGAATCTTCTTTGTCATGGTATTTTTAGAATTTGGTTTTTTAAAGGATCTCTTAGGATATACTTAACGACAATAAAGATGGTTAAAAGTTGCTTCACCTTGCAAGCCATGTCGACGTAGATCGTAAAAAATTCGATTAAATGAAATTTGTCAAAAAACGCTGATTTTTAATATTCTCGACCAGCGAATCACTTTTCTCGACAAACCCAAATACAAACGCAAAAATACACCCAATATTACTGGTTTTCAACCACTTACAAGGATATAATTTTTCGTAATATTACAGACTAAAACAAAGTCAAAATATAATTAGTCCTATTATAGAACAGCCGACGAATTATTGCGTTAATAGATCAGCCAAAAGATTATAAATTTGGTATATTTGCTGAAATTTTTTTTAAGAATTAATCAATATTAAACCAATAATACCTTTTACTCCTTGCTTTGGCGAGCGAGGTAGGTATTTCAAACCAATCAATGTATGGATACTGCTGCTATCGAAAATCTAAATCTCATCCAACAGAGTGCCCGTGATTTTGCTGAAACCTATATCAGACCTTATGTAATGGAGTGGGATGAAGCTCAACACTTCCCTATTGACATGATGCATAAGATGGGAGAACATGGATTCCTTGGAGTCCTCGTTCCAGAAGAATATGGTGGATCTGGCCTAGGCTATCAAGAGTATATCACTGTAATCGTCGAGATTGCTAAAGTTTGTGGATCAATCGGCCTATCTGTGGCTGCTCATAATTCACTTTGTACCGGTCATATTATGACCTTTGGCAATGAAGAACAAAAGAAAAAATGGCTTCCTAAACTAGCTAGCGGTGAATGGATCGGAGCCTGGGGCTTGACAGAACCTAATACCGGAAGTGATGCTGGCCGAATGCAATGTGTAGCTGTAAGAGATGGCGACCACTATGTGATTAATGGTACAAAATCATGGATTACTCATGGAAAGTCTGGAAATGTAGCGGTTGTTATCGCTAGAACCGGTGAACTATTGGATAGTCATGGGATGACTGCTTTCGTTGTTGAAAGAGGAACTCCAGGTTTCAATGCTGGAAAGAAAGAAAACAAACTTGGAATGAGAGCTAGTGAAACAGCGGAGATGGTTTTTGATAATTGTCGAATCCCTATTGAAAATCGATTGGGAGAAGAAGGCGAAGGCTTTATTCAGTCCATGAAGATTTTGGATGGTGGTCGAATTTCGATTGCTGCTTTATCATTAGGTATAGCTCAGGGTGCTTTCGAGGCTTCTGTAAAATATGCTCAGGAGCGTCAGCAGTTTGGAAAACCTATTGCTAAGTTTCAAGGCATCAGTTTCAAACTAGCAGATATGGCTACCAAAATTGAAGCTGCTGAGTTATTGACTCGTAAAGCTGGAACGATGAAAAATAATGGCGAAAAAATGACCAAGATCGGAGCTATAGCTAAATATTTTGCTTCTGAGACTTCGGTTGAAGTTTCAACCGATGCCGTTCAGATTCATGGAGGTTATGGTTATACCAAAGATTTCCCAGTTGAGAAATTTTATAGAGATTCAAAACTATGTACGATTGGAGAAGGTACTTCTGAGATTCAGAAGTTAGTGATCTCTCGTGAAGTTTTGAAAGAACATAAAATATAGACCTAAGTTAACAATTGATAAGTTAGTAACTTAGCAGTATGACTCCCCACTGCTAATTTGCTGGCTTATTTTGTTATCTAATTTTTTATTTCTTCTTCATTTTTTTAAAAATCAGCTAAGTCCTATACATTTTCTTTGTAATACAGTCCTTTCCTTATTTCAACATTTGTTTGCTCCTTAACTTCCCCTTTGTCGCCTTACTACCAAGATTCCCTCCTTTCCTCTTTTATCTATAAATTAATCCACTTATTTTTGAGGCGACGACCTATCTCTTTCATAGTCCTTAAAATCAATTTTATGAAGACGTCTTTTACAAAAAAAATATTATTTCCATTAATACTTATACTGGGTTTTTCGAGCAGCAATTTGCTAAAAGCTCAAATGTTAGAAGAGATTCCAAATCCTCCAAATTTCAGTCTTGATTTTTTCTCTGGTGGAGAAGATGGTGACTTGTTTTTCAATTATTTTGATCAAAATTTTGAACAAACGTTACATCATTATGATGGCATTGATTTGAATGCAATTCCTCTTCCTCCAGAAAATCCATTCTCATTTTATAGCCATGCTTATGGAGGCAATCAATACATCACCTCTTTTGATCCTGGCTTTAATGCACAGTTATATGAGTATGATGGTGTCACTGCGACTCTATTAAATGTTCCTGCTGGTTTTACATTTAGTTTCTATGTGACTACTTTTAATGATAAAATGTATGTCGCATTAAACGATGTAGCTTTTAACACCTTTCTTTATGAATATGATGGAACAAATTTCTTTGAAGTTCCTTCACCGGCAGGTTTACAATTCAATAATGTCCTAGCAGAATTGGACGGTGTTTTATATTTAACATTTTTCGATCCTACTAATTTTTCATCTTCACTCTTCGGTTTCGATGGTTCTGATGTAGCTGCTGTTCCTGGAGTACCAGCTAATACTTCTTTTGTTTTCCTTGCCTTTGAAGGTGAAGATGTACTATATATGGGCATTCAGGATGCTATGTTTGCAACAAGCCTTTATGAATTTGATGGTGCTATTTTCACCGAAGTACCTAGCCCTGCTGATTTACAGTTTTCATTTGTTGTTGGAGAAAATCCAGATACGGATGAGTTGTATATCAATTACTTTGAGATGAATACCTATCTTAGTTCTATTCATGTTTATGATGGAACAAGTCTCACACCTATCATATCTCCTCCAGGTTTCGACTTTCCTGGTTTAGCAAATATTTATAATGGAATCGCATACTTCTCATTTTTTGATAACATCAATTTCAATCAAACATTATTTAGTTTAGAAAATGGCACGCTAACACAAGTAAATGCTCCTGCTAATTCTCAATACTCTTTCTTTACGGATACATTAGCTGGCGCACCTTATTATCTTTATTTTGATGTGAACTTCAATCAAGTATTGATGAGACTGGATCAAACGACCAACACCGTTGAAGAAGTAGTCGGACCGGTTGGTTTTACTTTTGGTCAATATGCTGCAACTGCTGGAAATAAAATGTTCTTGATTTATTTCGATGCAGGTTTTAATAATACCTTATGGATTTTTGATGGTACTGAGTTTGTAGAAGTAGAAAATCCTACAAATAAATTCTTCCAATTTTTCATGACGGAAGATCAAGAAAAGATTTATCTACGGTATGACGACAACAATAGTTTCCTCGGAACCTTGTATGTCCTGACTCCGAATTCATTACCATCTTCTATTGACACAAGTGTAACTACTTTTGTAAATATTCCTTATTTTTTCAACACCGATGATTTTGCTTTTACTGATCCTGATGATGGTGATATTTTTGAAAACATCTTAATTACAAGTATTGAACAAGTTGGATATTTACTTTGGGATGGAGCTCATGTTTATGAAGGAGATATTATTCCTTTTGACGAAATCAATAATATTACTTTCACTCCATTAACGGATGAATTAGGATCACCTTATGATGCTTTTCAATTCAAAGTTGGAGATGGAGAAGCATTCAGTGATGAGAGTTATACCATGACGATCAATGTAGTTGATCCTACTGCAGTCGATGAAAACGGATTGAATACTTTTGCAAATATCTATCCGGTACCTGCAAATGCTTTTACTACATTAAACATTGTTGCTGAAAAACCATTAGAAGAATTGTCAATCAGAATCTTTTCTGCTTCTGGACAAATGGTTTTCCAAAAATCTTATGATGGTTTAGGAAATACTTTTCAAGAGACTATCGATGTGGCCATGCTTCCAGAAGGTGCCTATTTTGTCGTAGGAAAAACGCCAATAGGACAATTAGTCAAGCAGATTCAGGTGAGTCGTTAAACAGATATTCCACTATTAAAAACGGGAAGGTTCTAACTGAATCTTCCCGTTTTTTGTTATTATTGTGTCTTATCTTAGATATACATTCCCAATTCCCGAAAGACAATTTCAATCACAATTAAATTAAACCACTAATGAGAAAAACTGTACCTACCCTACTATTAGCATTTTTCATGATGCTGATTGTTGCCCCTTCCTTTGCGCAAAAGGAAAAATCCGATGAGAAAAAAGAAGAGAAAGATAAGAAAGAAAAAAGTGATAGTAAGATAAAACCTTACGAAGATATCATTACTGAAAAAGCAGTTTCAGATACCGGACTTTTTAATGTTCATAAAGTTGGAGCAAAGTATTATTTCGAAATTCCGAATGATTTATTGGAACAAGAAATCCTTGTAGTAAGCAGAATTTCTGGTTTTGTAAAAAACTTAAACTTTGGTGGTGCCGGTATGAAATCCCGTCCTCAGCAAGTCATTCGTTTTCAAAGAAAAGACGAGCAATTATTATTACGCTCTGTTTCTTTTAATAGCGTAGCAGATGAAGATCTTCCAATTTACCAATCTTTAAAAAATAATAATTTCGAACCGATCATTATGATTTTCGATATCAATGCATTGGGTCAAGATAGCAGTTCCGTTGTGATCAATGTCGATAAATTATTTACAACTGAAATTGACATGATCGGCCCATTGAGTAGTCGAGAAAAAAAGAGTTTTGAGATTGGAAGCTTAGACAGCAAACGGTCTTTGATCAATTATATGAAAGCCTTTCCAAAAAATGTAGAAGTCAGACACATCATGACTTACAAAGGAAAAAAGCTTCCTGATAATCAATTAACAAAATCTCTTTCTTTAGAAATGAATCAATCCTTTATTCTCTTACCAGAGCAACCCATGCAGTCGCGTTTATATGATTCTCGGGTTGGGTATTTTTCAATGAGTCAAATCGATTATGGTTCTGATGAACAAAGAGCTAAAAGCACTCGATACATTACTCGTTGGAGATTGGAACCAAAAGATATGGCAGCTTTTAATCGTGGAGAATTAGTGGAACCTGTCAAACCTATTATTTACTACCTCGATCCTGCGACTCCAAAAGAATGGGTGCCGTTTTTGAAACAAGGAATTGAAGATTGGCAAGTTGCTTTTGAAGCTGCAGGTTTTAAAAATGCGATCATTGCAAAAGAAGCACCAAGCAAAGAAGAAGATCCAGATTGGAGTCCAGAAGATGTTCGTTATAGTGTGATTCGTTACATCACAACGGACATTCAAAACGCGCAAGGTCCTCATGTACATGATCCAAGAACTGGTGAAATTTTAGAGTCTGATATTCTTTGGTATCATAATGTCATGAACCTTTTACGGAATTGGTATTTGGTTCAAACGGCTGCAGTCAATCCAGAAGCAAGAGGTGTAAAATTCGAACAAAGAGTGATGGGTGAATTGATTCGTTTCGTTGCGGCTCATGAAGTTGGTCACACTTTAGGCCTACCACATAACATGGGATCAAGTCCAGGTTATCCGGTTGATTCCCTTCGGTCTCCGACCTTTACTGCAACGCACGGTACAGCTCCAAGTATCATGGATTATGCGCGTTTCAATTATATCGCTCAACCGGAAGATGGTGTAAAAAGTTTCTATCCAGGAATCGGAGAATATGACCTTTGGTCTATCGAATACGGTTATCGGCCAATCCCTTCAGCTAATTCTGCGGAAGCGGAAAAGAAAACACTTAATGATTGGATCAAAGCAAAAGCAGATAATCCAGTTTATCGATTTGGTCGTCAACAAAGAGGTGCCGTAGACCCTAGTGCTCAGACAGAAGACCTTGGAGATGATGCCGTCAAAGCTAGTGATCTTGGGATTAAAAACTTGCAAAGAATTATTCCTAAGTTGATGGAATGGACCGAAGAAGATGGAAGGAATTATGATGATCTAAAAGAGATTTATGGTGCAGTCCTCGGTCAATTTGGTAGATACATGGGACATGTCGGAAATAATGTCGGTGGTGTTTATAATTATCAAAAAACTTATGATGAAGAAGGGGTCGTCTATACGCCTGTTCCAAAAGAAAAACAGAAAAATGCGGTTAACTTTTTAAACCGTCAACTCTTTACCACACCGACTTGGATGATGGACAACAACATTCTTCAAAGAATTCAATCTGATGGCTTTATGAATCGCCTTAGAGGTTTACAGGTCCGTTCATTGAACAGTTTGTTTGATGGAAACCGTCTGAATCGATTAATGGAAATGGAGGCTTTGCATGGGTCTGGTCAATATACGATGATCAATCTGTTTGATGATACTAAAAATGGAATCTTTTCTGAATTGAAAAAAGGAAGTAAAATTGATCCTTTCCGTAGAAATCTTCAACGAGCATACATCGATAAGATGGCTGATCTAATGAAATTAGAGGATGCAAAATTTGATCAGTCTGATATCAAATCTGTAGCGAGAGGAACGTTGGATAACTTAGAAGAGTTGATTGAAAAAGCAATAAAAAAGCAGAAAGATAAATCGACAAAGTATCACCTTAAAGATATTGAAGCTAGAATTGATGCGATCTTAGGAGAGGATGAAGACTAAGCAAGTAAACAGATGAACAAGTTAATAAGTGAGCAATAAGTCGAAGGACCCATTGCTCACTTGTTGCTCTGCTAACTTGTTAGCTTGTTAGCTTGTTAGCTTGTTAGCTTGTTAGCTTGTTAGCTTGTTGGCTTGTTGGCTTACTGGCTTACTGGCTTACTGGCTTGCTAAATTGATACAACAAAAAAACCGCTAGAGATTACTCTCAAGCGGTCCGATTTTACTACTCAGAAAAATAAAGATAAATTTTGCTTCTTGGGGAGTGTCTCGCGGGTGTTAATCGCTTTTTCAC
>CAKZTD010000091.1 GCA_937921595.1 uncultured Saprospiraceae bacterium | reverse complement strand
ATACATCCATTTACTATTTTGTTGACGATTCCTTTAGCGGTTGTCGGTACGATTGCCACTTTTTATTGGTTACAAACGCCGCTCAACATTATGGCGATTATCGGAATAATCATGCTGGTTGGTATTGCGGTCAATGATGCGATTATTCTCGTTGATCGAATCAATCAATTGAAGAGAGGTGGTCTTGATAAATATGATGCTATTGTCCAAGCAGGGCAACAACGGATACGACCTATTTTAATGACAAGTTTGACAACCGTCTTGGCCTTGCTTCCATTGACATTTGGTTTCGGTGAAAGTGCTTCTTTGAGAGCACCTATGGCATGGGCGGTGATTGGAGGTTTGGTCACTTCCACTTTATTAACTTTAGTGGTGATTCCTTGTGTCTATGCCATATTCGATTTTGGAGGAAAAAAGGCTAACCCATGATGGCGCTGATCCAAAGGAAAGTAACGATTTGTATGATCTTCATCGGTCTGAGTTTGTTAGGATATATTTCCTACAATCGCTTGCCGGTAGAGTTGTTACCCAATGCGGAATTGCCAATGTTGTTTGTACAAATAGCTTCGGCTACTTCCGTCAGTCCACAATATTTAGAGCAGCAAGGAGTCATTCCTGTAGAAGGTGCAATTGGAACTTTGGAAGGAGTAGAAAAAATTGATAGTAGGATTAGTGGAAATCAAGCTTTTATTCAAGTAAGCTTCAAGCAGGGTGTCCGTTTTAAGTATGTCTTTTTAAAATTACAACAAAAAATTGATGCGGTAAAAACAACCTTACCCACCGACTTGTTTGTAAATGTATCCAAAATTGATTTGCAACAATTGACCAATCAGTTTTTGGATTTACAAATTCGAGGTAGCGGTGGTACCGATCGTTTACGAAATATTACGGAGCAAGAAATTCGTCCAGCTTTTGAAAATCTAAACGGAATTGCATCGATTAATGTCTTCGGTGGGCGACAAAAAAATCTTGAAATTCTACTAGACAAATCTGCCTGCGAACCGCATAACATTACGCCTGAAACGGTACGTTCAAAGCTCAATCAAAATTCGGGTAGCCGTACATTGGCAGGTTATCTTTATGAGGGCAAACGAAGATATTTTATCCGAACAGCATCAGAGTATACGGAGCTAAAAGACATCGAAAATATAGTTATGGCACCCGGTCCTATTTCATTGAAAGATGTGTCTAAAATTTCTTTTGGAGTGGATGAAGGTACCTCCATCAGTCGAGTAAATGGAAAGGATGCTATTTCTCTGACCGCGACCAAATCTTCACAAGCCAACATTATTGATCTTTCACATCGTTGTCAGGAATTGATTGAAGAATTGAATGAGCAACTGCGATCCAAAGATGTTCAAATAGTTATTCAGCAGAACTTGGCGGATAATATGGAAGACAATATTGGACAGATCATCAATTTGGCGCTGATCGGAGGTTTGCTAGCAGTTTTGGTATTGTGGGTTTTTCTAAAAGATCTTCGGTTGATTTCCATTATAGCTGTTTCTATCCCAGTATCAGTTTTGGCTGCCTTTAATTTTTTTTACTGGGCAGGTATTAGCATCAACAGTCTTACATTAATTGGAATGGCCTTGGCCGTCGGGATGCTGCTGGACAATAGTATTGTGGTATTAGAAAATATATATCGTTTAGTGTCAGGAGGAAGCTCTACGAAGGAAGCTGCGAGCCAAGGTGTTATCGGAGTAGCCAAAGCAATTTTGGCGGCGACCTTAACTACCGCAACTGTCTTTTTACCTTTTATCTTTTTTGGAAACTACTTATTGAATATCATTGGTAAAAACATTGGGGTTTCTATTATTTCTACTTTGATGATGTCTTTACTAGTAGCGCTTTTATTGATCCCTGTACTTGCTGCTTTGGTCTTGGGCAAAAATCCAAAACAAAAAAAATCAGTTTTTAATTTATCGAAAGTAAAAACTCGGACGGAACGGATCTACATGGTAATGTTGAAAAGTAGTTTGCGTTATCCTGCCCGAACCATTATTGGAGGACTGTTATTGTTTTTTGTTACCACCTTTGTTGTGTTGGCGATCAGTGTAAACACCTTAGAAGAAGTAGAGACCGATAAGATTGATGTTTTTGTCAATATGGCAAAAGGCAGTACGCTGGAGAAAACAGATAAGATCGTGCAAGAGGTCGAATCTAAGATTGCAGACATCAAAGAGAAAGAAGATGTTAGTAGTCGAATCAGAGCGGAAGATGGGGTGGTAAGTATCAAGTTGAAAAAAGACTTTAAAGATATTGATGGCAGATCTTTTAATGAAATCAAACATCAAATAGAGCAACTGACTCGCCGAATTGGTGGAGGTACGATCAGTTTGTCTCAGGAAAGTAGTGGCGGCGGAGGTGGAGGACAAGATATCGGAGGGATGGGTGCAATGGGAGCCTTAATGGGATTTGGAAATAATCAAGAGCGAATTGTTATCAAAGGAGAAGATTATTCCTTGTTGCAAAGGGTAGGACAAGATTTATTATATCATATCGAAAACCTGAACGAAACCCGAAATGCCAATTTGAGTACCAGGGGCAGTAGCCCTGAAGCATTATTGGCATTTGATCCTTTGACAATGGCTAGGAATAATATTACTCCAGAGAATATTGCAATGGCCTTAAGAGATTTTGGACAAGAGTCTCCTTCAGGTACCAATTTTAAATATGGAAATGAAGATTACAACATCATCATTAGAGAAAGTGAAACGGAGGAAGCCGGATTCCAGACAAAGTCTATGGATGATTTAAAGGAGTTAGAAGTAAGGGATCAGCAAGGTAGAATTCATAAAATGAAAAACATCTCTGCGATCCGAACGGCGCAAGGTAATGATGATATCAGACGGATTAATCAGCAAAAACAAATTGAATTAATTTATGCTCCATCGAGACAGGCAGAGCAATCCAAAGAATTGCTAGATGCTTACACGGAAAGCATTACTAGCTTAATTAGTAACTATCCTATTCCTCCTGGAGTGGCGATCGAAATGATTTCTGCGCAAGATCAACTCAAAGATTTTAAACCATTAGTTGGAGCGGCAGTCTTGCTTATTTTTATTATACTGGCTTCGGTTTTTGAATCGCTTTCTGCTCCTTTTGTTTTGGGCTTTTCTGTTCCTTTGGCAGCAACCGGAGCTTTGTTGGGCTTAGCGATCACGGGCAATAGTTTATTGAATGCAAATACTCTAACTGGCTTTCTAATCTTACTCGGGGTCATCGTCAATAATGGGATCATCATGATCGATTACGTCAATGCCCTACGACGTAAAGGATATAGGAAAACTCGTGCCTTGATGACTGCTGGTCTTCATCGATTACGACCAATTCTGATTACCGCTATTACTACAATTGTTGCAATGATTCCATTGGCTTTAGGAACGGCAGAATATGTAAGTGTGATCGGAGCACCTTTTGCGATTACCGTTATTGGAGGTTTGGCCTTGGGGACTATTTTGACTTTGATTCTTATACCGACCGTTTACCTTGGACTGGAAAATTCCATCGAATGGTTTCGGTCTTTACCTTGGTGGGTTAAGTTTTTAAATCTTGGATTATTTGCAGTGGGAGCCTTCTTGATTTATTTTCGAATCGACTCCATGTTATGGCAATTGGCTGATGTACTTTTAATGGTCTTTTTATTACCTGGGATTACCTATTTTATTCAAACCAGTTTAAAGAGAGCCAGTGAAGAAATTATCCCAAAAGATGTAGCACCTTATATCCAAATACAAAACCTAGTAAAGATATATAACCGTCCCGGACGATTTTCAAGAGAGTGGTCTGGAAGCGAATCATTGGCTGGATTTCGGGAGGCAAAGAACACCGCTATTCCTTGGGGCGCCATCCTAAAAGATTTGATTTGGCAAATACCATTGCTTGTTTTTTTAGTTTGGTTTTGTTTTGGTTTTTTAGAAAGTGGCTTCTGGATGATGGTAATAGCTGTAGGGATATATTTACAAATACTAGAGATCTGGCGTCCATTTGGAAGAGCGCTAAAATGGGGAGAAAGACGATGGTGGAAACGTGTATTTACAATTTTTGGTAACGTGGTTTTTTGGTTAAGTCCAATGATTTTGTTATCTCAGTTGAATGCCAAATGGGATGGCTGGGGATTTGCATTTGTACTGGGGATACTTTGGTATTCGTTTTTAATCATTCAACAATCAGCATCTTATTTTTATAAAAAGGAATTGAAAATTGAAAGAATCAAATGGCGACTTCGAAGATTTTTTTATCGGATGATCCTCAATATTCCTATAGTTGGAAAACGTCAATTACCGTTCAAAGCATTGAGTGGAATTTCCTTGGAAATTGGAACAGGGATGTTTGGATTATTGGGCCCCAATGGAGCCGGAAAATCTACATTAATGAGAGTTATCAGTGGTATCTTTGAACAGAGTTATGGGAAGATTTGGATCAACGGAATTGATACTCAAGAGAAGCGAGAAGAGTTGCAAGGATTAATCGGTTATTTGCCTCAAGCATTCGGGAGTTATGAGAATATGTCCGCTTGGAATTATCTCGATTATCAAGCGATACTAAAAGGAATCAACAACAATATAGCCCGTAAAGAACGATTGGAATATGTGTTAGGTTCGGTCAATATGTTAGACCGAAAGGATGAAAAAATCGGTTCCTTTTCTGGTGGGATGAAACAACGAATTGGCATCGCTCAAATTCTTTTGCACCTACCTCGAATCCTAATTGTGGATGAACCTACGGCAGGATTAGATCCTAGAGAACGGATACGGTTTAGAAACTTACTCGTCCAATTAAGTAGAGAACGGATCGTATTGTTTTCCACTCATATTATTGAAGACATAGCTAGTTCCTGTAACCAATTGGCCGTGATCGATAAAGGAGAACTTAAATACAAAGGTTCTCCATTGGAGATGGTTCGTCTAGCAGACGGATTGATTTGGGAATATCAAATTCCTGCGGAAGAATTTGCACATGAGGATGAAGAACATGTGATCGTCAATCATATCCGAGAAGGAGAAAAGATAAGGGTTCGATGTATCGCACAAAAGAAACCCAATGAAGCAGCCTATTTGGTAGAACCAGTTTTAGAAGATGCTTATTTGTGCCTATTGAAAAATATAAAAACGGAAGTCCATGATTAGTTCCTTTATTCTCATAGGCAGAATTATTCGTTACTCTTTTAAGTTTAAAGCTGACAGTAGGAGGCTGTAACTTGAAAGAGGAGCAATAACGGCAAGTTTGTAACTTGCCACATCAGCTAGTCCACAACTTGGATTAGCAAAATATAAAAACGGAAATCCATGATTAGTTCCTTCTCATAGACAGAATTATTCGTTGCTCTTTTAAGTTTAAAGCTGACAGCAGGAGGCTGTAACTTGAAAGTCGAGTATAATGGCAAGTTTGTAACTTGCCACATCAGCTAGTCCTCAATTTGGATTAGCGAAATATAAAATCAAAATCCATGATTAGTTCCTTTATTCTCATAGGCAAGATTATCCGTTACAACCTCAAGATTATTTTTGCAGGGAAGTTTTTTCTTTTCCTATTGGCTGCTATAGCTTTTTATGTTTTTTTTATGGTCGTCAGCGTTTTTGATAACGTGGAAATTAATATTGGTTTCTTGTATGAAATTACTTTTTTCCCTGCTCTATTACTGATTTTTTATCCGATGGTTTTTGGAATACAGCGCGATGAAGATGCACGAATGCTGGAGATACTATTTGGCATTCCGGATTATAGATATAAAGTATGGCTGGTTCGCTTGATATTAATTTTTTCATTAGTTTTTGTACTGCTGATTCTTTTCGCTGCGGTTGGCTCTTGGTTGTTGTATCCCATAGAACCGGTAACCCTAGCCGCACAATTATTATTCCCAGTATGTTTTTTAGGGAGCTTAGCTTTTTTATTTGCCACTCGAATAAAAAACGGAAATGCAACCGCAGTAGTCATGGTTTTGTTTGGGTTTTTCTTAACCATTTTTAGCGAATTAGTAGAGGATACACTTTGGGATATTTTTTTAAACCCTTTTGGTAACCCAAGACAATATACTCAATTGGCTTTCCAGGAAATCGTCTGGAAAAACAGAATATTTTTAAGTGTAGGAACTTTGGTTTTTACCTTGGGGGCGTTATTAAATCTTCAGAATCGGGAGAAGTATATTTAAGAGCTTGCTTAAATTTTGCCATGTTTTTTTTAGAAATGCTCTAAAATCCACAACTGATCAATAGTTGAAACACTGCACTCCATTCAATATTGAATATTCCTCCTTCTTCGATTGTGAAAAGAATATCCAATAATGAATCTTGAATAACCAATATTGAATGAAGGATCTCCCACAAATCCTTCATTCCGCCCAATTCTCCCGATCCAAACTCCGATACTGAATCGCCTCCGCAAGGTGTTCAATCTTAATCTCCGGACTAGCCGAAAGATCTGCCGCCGTTCTCGCCACTTTCAAAATCCGATCATACGCTCGAGCCGAAAGTTGCAACCGTTCCATCGCTTTTTTTAATAAAAGAAGGCAGGGTTGATTCAAGGTGCATACCTCACGAACCATCCGACTCGGCATCTGCGCATTCGCATAAATACCTTCAAGATCTTTAAACCGTTCCGCTTGAATAATTCTAGCCTTTACTACTCGAGCTGCGATATCAGCACTCGATTCTTTAGGTCTTTCGTAAGTAGTAATCTCATCAATGCTCACTGGTGTTACCTCGACGTGTAAATCAATTCGATCCATCAATGGGCCGGATATTTTATTGAGATAACGTTTGACAATTCCAGGGCCACAAACGCAATCTTTATCGGGGTGATTATAATATCCACAAGGACAAGGATTCATCGAAGCAATCAACATAAAACTCGCTGGATAATCTACCGCAATTTTTGCTCTGGAGATCGTAACATATCGCTCTTCCATCGGTTGACGAAGTACCTCGAGGGCAGAGCGTTTAAACTCTGGAAGCTCGTCGAGAAATAGGACACCATTATGTGCAAGAGATATTTCTCCAGGTTGTGGATTAGAACCACCACCAACTAAAGCCACGTCACTGATCGTGTGATGCGGAGCTCGGAAAGGTCGCCTTCCAACTAGTGCTGTATCAGCAGGTAGCTTTCCTGCTACCGAGTAAATTTTGGTAGTGTCTAAAGACTCATGTAAAGTTAAAGGAGGGAGAATCGTTGGAAGCCGACGAGCAAGCATGGTCTTACCCGCACCAGGAGGACCAATAAGAATAACGTTGTGTCCACCTGCGGCAGAAATTTCCAAAGCACGTTTAATGTTCTCCTGTCCTTTGACATCAGAGAAATCTTTGTCATAAATGTTCTGGCTTTCGAAAAAACTTTCGCGAGTATCTAATTCTACCGTTTTAAGTTCTTTGGTTCCATTAAAAAAATCAACGGCTTCACTTAGGTTTTCAATTCCATAAACTTCGAGGTCATTTACGATAGCTGCTTCTTTCGCATTTTCTTTAGGTAGAATAATTCCTTTGTATTTTTCTTTTCGAGCTTGAATCGCAATCGGCAAAGCTCCTTTGATCGGACGCAAACCACCATCAAGAGAGAGCTCTCCCATCATGATATAATCTTTTAATTTTTCCGAATCAATTTGCTTCGTACTGGCAAGGACACCAATCGCAATAGGCAAGTCATAAGAGGAACCTTCTTTTCGAATATCAGCAGGCGCCATATTGACGACCAGTTTTAGACGAGGCAATCGATAGTCAATATTTTTAATTGCAGCTTCAATTCTTTGGAAGCTTTCCATTACTACTTTATCAGGTAAACCAACTAAGTGAAAAAATTTAAATCCGGCGGGGACCGTTCCTCCTGCGTTTACTTCAATGGTGATCTTCTGGGCGTCCACACCTTGCACAGCGCTTGCATACGTTTTAACGAGCATTTGTTTTTGTTTAAAATATCTATCTAAATAAAGCGTCTCAATAACCTTTCAAGAAGGCCATCATTATGTATAGACTCCAAAGGCACCCAAATTCCATAAAAAAAAAGGAAAATTTTTAAAAATAATGAAAAAAGAATACCACTCTTCCTTATTTATCCTGAATCACAATACAAAGTCCGATGACAATACTGACTTGAATAAAGGCTGCTTTAAACTCAATATTATCTGTAGAATGAACTAAAATGAAGATTCCAAATACCAAAAATAGAATAGCAAATAGCATTGTTGATTTTTTCATAAGGAGTGATTTTACGTTTTGTAATTGAAATAAGGAGTAGGCTCGAAAGTGACTGAGCCTTATTTCAAATGTTGTTGCAAAACCTATACAAAAGCCGTAAATATGGAGAGGGAATAATTGATCACAGGGTGCAAATACTTGCCTATCCGTTGCAAAAAGGAAAGAAAACTTGTCTGTATGTTGTATGGATAGGTTGTAAGTTGCTGAAAATAAATCAGTTATGTGTCTTGCTGGGGGAGTGGCCAAATTCTTCATGAAATACCCTGGAAAAGTGTGCGGGGCTATTGAATCCAACTTCCCAAGAGACTTCAGAAATATTAAGGTCGCTTGTTTCTATTAGATTTTTGGCTTTATTCAATCGATATTTTCGAATAAATTGAGAAGGAGATTGGTCTATTAATGCTTTTAGTTTTCGGAAAAGCTGAGACCGACTCATATTGACACTAAGGCATAATTGAGGCAAGGTGAAATTTTTGTCTTTATAATTTGCTTCGAGTATGGTATTCAATTTTTTAAGAAAAGCATCTTCTTGTGGAAGACTCAAACTATTATCTATTTTAGAACTCTTCTGTGTTTCACTAGATTGATAATGGCTTGAATAATACCTATGAATATTTTGCTGACGAATAATCATTTGCTCTAATCTGGTCAGCAATTCTTTTTTATTAAAAGGCTTGGTCAAGTAAGCGTCGGCACCTTGCTGCAAACCTTCTAGTCGAGATTTTGTATCTACTTTTGCGGTCAACAAAATGATTGGAATATGGCTGGTCTTTTCATCCTCTTTTAAAATTTTGCAAACCTCAAAACCATCTTTGCCAGGCATCATAACATCACTGATAATAATATCTGGAACTGATTCCAATGCTTTTTGAATTCCGATATCACCATTATAAGCGATTTCTATTTCAAAGCTTTTTTTCAAACACAACGCAATATAATCTGCAATATCAGGAGTGTCTTCTATGATTAATACTTTCGGGAGATTTTTATTTTTAGAACTAGATGAGTCAAGGCTGATCGTTTCAGGTGATGACTTGAAGTCACCTGCTGGATTAACCAGAGTTGATTCACCGATGCTATAATTCACTGTGGGAAAAACCTCAGAGGTAATAACCGTTTTAGTATATTCTTGCCGAATTGGAAATAGGATTTTAAAAGTAGTCCCCTTGCCGAGTGTACTTTCTACATCGATTTGGCCATTCATAAGTTTGGTTAATTCTTTGGTATGTGCCAAACCTATTCCTGTACCTCTGTTCTTTCGAGTAGAAGATGAATCGACTTGATAAAAAGGATCAAAAATATATGCGAATTGTTTAGAAGGAATTCCAATCCCCGAATCTATAACTTGAATCTGTAATTTATCATTTTGTATTGCTTCTACTTTTACGGTTATGTTGCCATCTACCGGCGTAAATTTAATAGCATTGGAAAGGAGATTACTCAATATTTGCTCTAATAAATTAGAGTCAAAATCCATTTCCAAATTTTCAATGTTGCTATAAAATTTAAGCGATAAGTTTTGTTGATTAGCAAAGACTTGAAAAGAGGAGACAACATATGCTAAATACGAAATGATATCGCTTTGCTGAAATTGGACTTGAAAACTATTGTGTTCTATCTTTGAAAGATCAAGCATTTGGTTGATGATCTGTAGCAAATATTGTCCATGTTTTTGGATTTGACTATTTTTTGTTAATAGCTGATCTTGATGTTTTTGACTAATCTTTATTTCATTTATTTCTTCAGATAAATGTTCCGACATTCCAAGAATAAGACTAAGTGGTGTTCTAAACTCATGAGTAAGATTTGTAAAAAGACGACTCTTGAGTGTGTGAAGTTCTTTTAGTCTTTGTGCTTCTTTTTGCTCAAACAATACCTGACTGTTCATTGTGGTCCGAAATAATAACATACGGTAAATACCATAAAACAACAAAATGGCCAATAATCCATAGGCGCCAAAAGCCAAGTTTGTTTTCCACCAGGGAGGATGAATTTTTAAGCGTATTTTTAATTCATTGGGATGCCACCTACCATTTTTATCTACCACTCTTGCTCGAAAGATATAATTACCGGAAGGTAAGCTATTAAAATATGCGGAATTTGTTGTAGTTGGTTGTGACCAAGTATCGTTAAAGCCATCGAGACGATAGCTATATTGAAGTTTATCAGAGGTTCGGAAATCTGTTTGTGAAAATTCTATATTGATAGAGTTATTCCATGGGAAGAGTTCTATTGTTTCTTCTTTATCAATATCATATTGGAAAATAGTTTTTTGCTGACGTTTGTCTGCGAAACTAAATGAGCTAAGAACCAGCTTACTATTGTCTTGACGACTTAAATATTTATCCATCACTTCATGAGGGTAGAAAGCAGTAATACCCTTGATTCCTCCAAAGAAAAATTGTCCACGCTTGGAAACATAAGCCGATGCTCTGTTAAACTCATTATCAGGTAAGCCGTGTTCAGCAAAGAAATTAATAAATCGGTTTTGGTTGATTTTCATTCTTGAAAGCCCTCTGTTAGTCGCTAACCAAAGACAAGAATCTCCTTCAGGCAAAATAGTGCAAATGTAATTATCGGGTAAGCCTTCTGTTTTGGTGTAGCGTTTCTCTTCTTGTGTTTTAGGGTTGAATTTGGTTAATCCCTTTTCTGTTCCTAGCCAAACATTTTGGTCTTTGTCCTCATAGATTGTACGGATCAATTTTGCATCATCAGAAATTGGATGAGCGATAAGAGTCTTTTTCTCAATATCGTAATTGAAAAGTTGAATGTAATTATTAATCCAAATTGAATTACTATTTTTTCCATAATGGATTGTATAGATATCGTTGTTTATGTCTGGGACTTCTACTATTTCTTCCCAGAAAGGCTTTAAGCTTTTTTCATTTAGAATATAAATTTTCCTGCCGTAGTTCAGATAAATATTTTTCTGAGCATCTTTTATTGAAACCCCAATATCTATTTCGTACTCTCTGAGGGGAAGTAAGCTGGTATCGATTTGTCCGGTAATCGAATTTATTCGGCTTCCATTATTGAGTATTAAATGTTGATCTTTGTAATTTAAACTATAGGGGGTATTCGTGAAGTCTGGAAAAGGAACGTTGTAAGATTTTTCTAAGGGATCTAATTTATAAATACCATTGTAAAAACTACTATAAATCATTCCTTCCTCATCTTCAGTTATTCCTCTAAAACTACAGTAGTCATTACACTCGGGGCTAGGGCTTGTAAAATAAGTATCAAAAATATTTTCTCCGGGAACGATCTTCAGAATTCCCATCAAGCTGGTTATCCATATTACACCTGAATGGTCAATACTTAATTCTTGCAATTGTAATTTTCTTTGAATAAGCGATTCTAAATGATTAGAATAATTTATTAAAGTGTCTTTTTCTTGATCATAATAAAAGATGTTTTTATCATGTGAGACACACCAAAGGTCTCCATTTTTTGTCTCTACAAAATCTCTTAAATATGGAATTTGGGCTAAAAAACGATTCGCAGAATGTGGAATTAAAACACCTCTTTTGTTGTCCAAGAAAAATATTTCTTTGTCGCCGTATAGCAGGATTGGATTTTTATTTCCTGCCTTAATTCGATTAAGAGGAAATTCTAAAGAAGGCAGTTTTAAACGGTCAGTTGGTAGATCATTTAAGTGAAATCTTAGGAGAGTTTCACTTTCCAAATTGTAATAAATAAATGCTCCTTGACCATCAGCTAATATTTTGAATTGATCAGACTCGTATTTGAGTGATTTGTCGGTTTTGATAAATTGACCTTGTTCGAATTTAGATATTCCAATTTGATTTTTTAATGTGTCAATAAATGTAAATAAGATTAGATCTTTTCTTGGTTGGTGGACAAAAGACTTTCCAAAATAAGCGTGCTCAGGTAGTATATCCTTAAATGAAGCAAATGTATTTTGTTCTGTTTGAAAATTTAAAAAATTAAAATGATCGTCATATTTTTTTAATAGAATATTATCTCTCTCAAGGATCTCAAAAGATTTACAATAAATTCCTAAGTCTGGTTTCGGATGAAGTCTCGTGATAAAATTATAACCATCATATCGAATAATTTGCTGAAGATTTGAAAACCACAAAAAGCCTTGTTTATCCTGATGAATATTTAATTTAAATAAATTCGGATTATCTCCAATTTTATCATAAAATTCAAACTGAGGGGTCTGTGCTCTTGAAGGAGAAGAGCATAAAAAAAAGATTAAGAAAAGAGGATACCAGCTTAATATTTTTGGTAAAGGGGTTTTAGAATTCATGTTGATTTCCAGCTTTTCACTCGTATACGGAAAGCAGGGGGTTTTGATGCAAAAAGTGTTGCACAAGTAATGTCTATCGGACGTGTTAAGGAATAGGTCAATGAAAAAAGGCTATTTTTTCGAAAAGAAGACGCAACTGCTAGGTAGAAATCACGTAAACTGTTTATAATAATATTTATACATGATTTCAATCCTTACTTTTCGAAATTTCATTCTCCTCCTGTTTTTAAGTTTTGTCAAGATAGTGTCCGGTGCGACAGTTGAAGAACTTTCTCAACAACTCGATAAAGATTTAAGTCCTAAGGAGCGGATTGGTGTTCTTTTAGAACTATCAGAAATGGTCCAGCGAAACAACCCTACACAAGGATATGAATACGCTTTAGAGGCACGTGGGATTTCAATTTTAGAACAAAATATAGAAGAGGAGATAAGAAGCTTGGTGTTTATGGGAGCAAGCAAAATGTATTTAGGTGAGAAAGCAGAGTCACTAAAAATATTAGATCAATCAACAGAGATGGCTGAATCTTTAGGTCATGATTATTTAGTTGCTAAATCAAATCATATAAGAGGCCTGAATTATTATATGATGGGAATGGATGAGCAGTCTCTTACCTGTTATCATAAGGCTCTTAAAATCAATCAAACCCTTGGAATCAAAGAAGAAGTTTTTCGACAATTAAACAATATTGCATTAGTATATAGAGATATAAAAAACCATGATATGGCTAAAAGTTATCTTGAAAAGGCAATATCCTTAGCTAAAGAACTGAATAATCAAAAATTTTTTAGTTTTAGTACAGCAAATATCGGGTTTGTTTATTTGGACTTAGAGGAATACGAAAAGGCAATGCCTTATGTCGATGAAATGTTAGGAGAGCTTGAAGAGTCTCATGATACTATAAGTATGGCTATTGGGTATAATTTAAAAGCACTTTCAAAAAACGGATTAAAGGAATACGATGAGGCTTTGGAGAGTGCTTTGAAATCTCTGAATCTGGCGAAATCGGCAAAGTTTATGGATGGCGAAATCCATGTTTTGTATACCATTAGCAAAATCAGAGCTGGACTGAAAGATTATGTTGAGGCTATTAAAATTGCTGAAAATGCAATGATGAAATCTGACGAGACAAAAACCCGACGATATACAGAAGGCTTGCTTAAAACACTTATTTCTTCTACTATAGCTTTAGGGGATGATCAAAAGGCACTTCGATATCAGGACCGATTACTAAGTTTTAAAGATAGCCTATATAATATCGAAAAATCCAAGTTGGTAGATCAAATGGATATTCAATATCTTACTCGTGAAAAAGAAACAGAAAATCAAAAGCTGAGAATTGAGCAGGGAAAAGATAAAAAAATTATTGCGCTCCAGAAATACATTACCATTCTTGCCTTATTTATGGGGATTCTATTTATTGGTTTATCTATAGTACTTTTTAGATCCTTACGGGTAAAAAAAATGAATAATCAAGTCCTTGAATCCGCTATTCAAAAAAGGACAAAAGAACTAGAAGTGAAAAATAAAGAGCTGGTAGTCTCTAATCAAGAATTGGAACGTTTTGCCTACATTGCTTCTCATGACCTAAAAGAACCACTTCGTAATATTTCTTCTTTTGCAAATCTGATCGACAGAAAAACAACTTTGGCAGGGAATAAGGAACTTAAAGAATATGCAAGTTTTATTGTAAAAGGGACAAAACAAATGTATACTTTGATTGAAAGTATTCTTCGTTTTTCTGAAATAAAAAAACAACCTGATTCAGAGCTAAGCAGCGTTGATTTAAATAATACGATAGCTGAAATTAAAAATCATTTATCCGTTCAGTTGAATGAGAAAAATGCGAAAATCACTTTTGAAAAATTACCGACGATCTCTGGCGATGAAAACCAATTATTTTTGTTGTTTAAAAATTTAATAGAAAATGGACTTAAGTATAATGATAGCGAGTCTCCCCAAATCGCTATTGATTGTGAAGAAAAAAATGATTGCTTTTTGCTTACTGTAAAAGACAATGGAATTGGTATTAAAGAAGAATATTCAAAAGAGATTTTTAAAATGTTTAAACGTCTGCATAATCGAGCTGAATATTCTGGATCAGGAATGGGACTTTCTATTTGTAAAAAGATAGTGGATTCATATAATGGTGAAATTTGGGTGGAAAGCGAATTAGAAAAAGGCAGTAACTTTTATATCCAATTTCCTAAACAAATAGATAAAATAAATACAACTATAAATATGCAAGAAGAGTTGGTGCCACATTAAAAATAATGCTCCATACTCTTTCGGAAAAAGTTATTTTTTTCTTGTCAAATCCGTATAAATAAAATCTACAATCCGCTCCCCATTAATAAAGCCTGTTCCCCAATCATCATCCAAATCCTTAGTCAAGTTTGCCGCCTTAATTTCCTCATAAGTCATCTCCGCAGAGATCGCTTGCTTTACCCGATCACGCACATCCATCAACATGTCTCGATAAGTTGTTAATTCTTTTTTATTGGAAAGGGGGCCATGCCCTGGGATAATTTTAGTGTCATTATCAGCTAGAAATAAAACCTTATTTGCAGCTTCAATAATTCCATTAATACTTCCTCCAGAATATAAATCTATAAATGGAAAGCGGCCATTAAAAAAAGTATCTCCCATGTGAACCACATTGCTTTTTGGAAAATAAACAATTACATCACCATCTGTATGCGCATGATGGACATGAATTAGAATTAGCTCCTCTCCATTAATATGTAATGTCAAATCTTCTTCAAAAGTAATCACAGGGAGCGCTTCTTTGGGTGACGGATCAACGGTTCGGCCATTACCCCGATCCTGCTTTGTGCTCATCCGGTCTCGTACATTTTTATGAGCAATGATCGTCGCACCTGCTTTAGTCATATTAGCGTTTCCTCCACTATGGTCTCCATGCCAGTGTGTGTTGATTAAAAATTTTAATTCCCCTTTGCTAAGTTCTTTGATCTTCGCTAGAATTTTTTCACTCAACTCGGCATATTGATCATCAATCATATAGATACCATCTTCATCAATACAAACACCAATATTTCCACCTCGGCCAGTCAGCATATAAATATTCTCAGTGACCTGCTCTGTTTTGACTTCGATCTTGTCCCAATCCTGAGCGAAATTATGAGTGATGGAAAATGTAGAGAATAGAATGAAGGAAAGTAAAATCTTTTTCATGGTTTTTTATTGAATGTGAATTGTTGAAAAGCCTCTTTTTCTGTTAAACTTCTCCTAAATGTACCGAAGAGACCTGAATTTCCACACAAGTCGGCCGACAATTTCTTAAATTGGGTATTAGAAACCAAATGAGAATAGTTAATCTCACCTGTTTTATTGTTAGAGCACACCTATTAGGGTTAATTATTCCTTAATCCGCTAGCCCATTATAAATAGCGGCGCAAAAATTGATTTATCATAAAGGTCTATGCGAATTTTAATTATCATAACGCTCTTTTTTATAACAAACCTATCCATTGCTTCAACGGATTTAGTTTTGAATGCTCGGGTTGCAACAACCTTAAGTGGGGTCAATTTATATCCAGATTCTACCTACGAAAAACAATCGGTCAGCTCTTTTAAGGCTGGAGAATTACTGGAAGTTATTGACGAAACAACATTAGAATACGAAGACGCTTCACAAAATCAAAAGTTTAAATGGTATAAAGTCAAGTCTTTGAAAGGTAAAGAAGGTTGGGTTTATGGAGATGGAATTGCAGTGATGATTCCTGAAGCAAGAGTAGATGAAAAACTTAAATCATTTCATAAAAAGAAATTGAATTTTAAAAATGGTTTTGAAAAATCTATCCTATGGGTAGCAGGAATTGAAGGCCGTGATAATTTTCATCAGAAAGACTTTTTGAATCCACCTTATAAAGAATACTACATTGTTGTTTCAAATGAAAAAGGGAATTGCATGTTCATAAATTTCAGTAGCGAAAATGCAAGAGGAGATATGAAACTACGTTATTTTTTATTGCATGATACAACAGGAGATGGAGTGGATGAAGTATTAATTCAGACCAGTAGTTTTGCTGCTGATAATCCTTTTGAAAATCGGACTTTCGAAATTTTTAGTTTCCAGACCGGAGGTCTAAATCGGATTTTTGAAGAACGGATGAGTCTTCCATTTAAAAATAATACACACAGTCCAGCACTGTTTAAATATGTCGAAGTAGATCATGAGATTGTTCGAATTGCGTACATCGATTATTTGTCTTGTAAAAATTCTAAACTAGGAATAGACTACGGAGATTTTAATAAGAAGAAAGAGCACTGTATGGAATATGTTACTTATACTTATGGTTGGAACGAACGAACCAAACAGTATAGAATGCTTTATAAAGAAAGTCGAACGCCATTAGTTGCTGGTAGCCGAAGAGATATTTTAACCATCAAGGATGCGCCTTCTATTATTGGTAAAAGTGTAGGTACAGCCAATCGTTCTGATCGAATGGAAATCATCAAGCATCATGAGAGAAAAGTAATAGAGAATGGCGTTCAAAGAACCGAGCCTTATTTCTTCGTAAAATTAAGAAGCGGAATCAGCGGATATATTAAAGCGGATGAAATTGGGTTTATCGATATAGAACATTCTGAATTACTCAATTATTTTTATCAATCTGCTAAACCTGATTTGAAAACCTGGATGACTAAGAAATATTTTCTAAATGTTGTTGGAGACAATCGGTCTTCTTACTCGGGCATTAAACAAGGGCAGGAATAGTTCCGATGTAAAATCGGGAAGAGATAGATCGCCTACGGCAATAGTATACTCGCCTTTGCCATTCAAAAAAATAAGCCTTAAACGTTATAGGAAAATAAACAGAAGCGTACTATTGCCGAAGGCAATATATCCCTCAAAAAGAGCAATGCGATTTTGACTATCACTATCATCGTAGATGATCTATCTCTATTCAGCTCCGTTGAATCTATCCCTCAAAAATAATTTTTAATTATTTTATAACGCTCTTCGCCGCCACCATAGGAATACTGATACATCGCTTCTCCATATAAGTCATCATCCGATTAAGCAGCTCCAATGCATCCTCATCGAGATTTTCCAATTCCTTTTTGAAAACATGATCCATCGCGTGAGCCTTGACCTTTTTGATTTCTGAAGGAACCTCTTTCATCGCTACTTCGATCTGACGTTCTTGGTAAAGCGTCTGGAAGATCTCCAGATTTTTTGATATGATTTTTTGACCATGACCAACTTCCTTTTTCCGGAAGGAAAGGTTAGCAGAAGCTAATTGTCGAAGGTCTTCAATTTCGATATAATTAATATTGGTAGAATCGATCACTTCCTTAGCAACATTGTTAGGAATAGCAAGATCGATGACAAGCTTTTCATCACTATCGCCATTAAGAAGTTGTGTGTATAGTTTTTGATCAACAATAGCTTTCGTTGCACCAGTACAAACGATCATACAATCAAATCCACCTTCATAGCTATTGAGTTCATCCAACGAATAAGCTTTTCCTTTGACAAGATTAGCTAAGCCTTCTGCCTTTGCAAGCGTTCGATTGAATATGGCAACATTGGTGAAACTATGCTTTTTTAAAAACTTGCTCACCAGCTTGTTCGTTTGTCCTGCGCCAACCAATAATATTCGAGCTTCCTTAGAAGTCTTGGAAGCCAATAATTTTTGAATGGCTAAAGAAACCACTGAAATTGGCTTTTCACCAATCCGAGTATTCGAATAAACTTCTTTTGCTGTTTCAATCGCTGATTTCATTGCAAGTCGAATGCTATCCCCAGTCAATCCCCAGTCATAGCTTTGTTCATAAGCTTCTCTAAGCTGTCGGAGAATTTCTCTTTCTCCAATCACCAAAGAATTCATAGAAGAAGCAACTTCAAAAAGATGGTTCAATGCCTCTCGGCCATCAAAGTATTCCGCAATTTCAGGAAGGCAAGATAAACTACCATTCTCTAAAGCAGGATTGATGAATTTGAAGAAGTCTTCTTGAAAGTTAACACTGAAGGTATTCGAAGATTTGAAAAAGTATAAAACACGATTACAAGTAGCCAGATACAAAAGCTCTTCCAAACCAAACTGTTGCTTTAGCGCAGCGAGTTTTTCTTGAGAGGCTTCTTGCATAACATACTTCCCCAATTTGTTCAAATTGGTTGTTCTATGCGTAATTGTTAATATTTTATAATTTTCAAGCATTTGTAAACAGACGTAAAGAATTATGTTTTATCTATTTGATATTCTGAAATTTTCATGAGTTTTGACTTTAAGGAAATTACTCATGGAAATTTTGGGATATCTTAAAAAAATGGATTAAACATAATTTAGTCCAATAATGTATTTATATACAGTAACTACAAAAGTAAGGCTGAAGTCTAAGAACTCTGTCATATTTCTGTAAACAAGGAAGATAAAGCTGACAACAAAGCGATTAATTAAGGGAACTTTGACAAAATACCTTACGTATTGAATTAGTAAAAGGATCCAAATGACGAAGGGGATAATATTTAAATTCTTGTTGAATGTTCATTTGATATCTTTTTCGCTTTTATTTTAGCTGTTTGACAGTAGACCTTTTGACTAAATTCATTTACTTTTGTCCAATAAAAAAATTAAATCTTAACACATGTATCGTACACACAACTGCGGAGCCCTCCGCATCGAAGACGAAGGAAAAGAAGTAACATTAAGTGGCTGGTTACAGGCTAGCCGTGATTTCGGAGGAATGACTTTTATTGACCTTCGGGACAGATATGGAATTACTCAGTTGGTTTTCAATACTGATGATAATGATAAACTTGCGGAAAAAGCTCAAAAACTAGGTAGAGAAAGTGTTATTAGAGTACAAGGGGTTGTCAAAGAACGAAGTAATAAGAACCCAAATCGACCTACTGGAGATATAGAAATTGAAGTGAAGTCATTGGATATTTTAAATGAATCTAAAACGCCTCCATTTACCATCGAGGACGAAACAGATGGTGGTGATGACTTACGAATGAAATATAGATACTTGGATATCCGAAGAAATCCGGTAAAGGAAAGCTTGATATTCAGATCGAAATTAGCGATCGAAACTAGAAAGCATTTATCTGATCAAAATTTTGTTGAAGTAGAAACACCGGTACTCATCAAAAGTACTCCGGAAGGAGCAAGAGATTTTGTGGTTCCTAGTCGAATGAATCCTGGACAGTTTTACGCTTTGCCACAGTCGCCTCAGACTTTTAAGCAAATCCTGATGGTGGCTGGAATGGATCGCTATTTCCAGATCGTAAAATGTTTTAGAGATGAAGATCTTCGAGCAGACAGACAACCAGAGTTTACACAGATAGATTGCGAAATGGCTTTCGTAACTCAAGAAGAAATTTTAAATACTTTCGAAGATTTAACTAAGCATCTTTTCAAAGCGATGAAAGGAATTGACCTGCCTGATTTTCCAAGAATGGAATATGATGAAGCACTTCGATTATACGGATCAGATAAACCAGATCTTCGTTTTGGAATGCAATTCGTTGAATTGAATGACCTTGCAAAAGGAAAAGGTTTTGGTGTTTTCGATAGTGCAGAATTGATCGTTGGTATTTGTGCAGAAGGACAAGCCGAAGCATATTCTAATAAAGACATCAAGCACTTGACTGAGTGGATGCAGAGACCACAGATTGGAGCGAAAGGATTGGTCTATGTAAAAGTCAATACAGATGGAACTTTTAAATCGTCTGTTGGAAAATTCTACGATGACGAAACTTTAAAAACGTGGGCAGAAAAATTTGACGCTAAGCCAGGAGATATGCTTTTGATTCTTTCGGGAGAAGCTGAGAAAACCAGAAAGCAACTCAATGAATTGCGTCTAGAGATGGGGCGTAAAATGGGCTTGATGAAAGAGGGAGATTTTAAACCACTTTGGGTAGTTGACTTTCCGCTTTTAGAATGGGATGAAGAATCTGAACGTTTCCATGCAATGCACCATCCGTTTACTTCTCCTAAAAAAGCAGACGTTGATCGAATGCTAAATGGTGATCATGAAACGATGAAATCATTGAAAGCAGATGCCTATGATTTGGTGATTAATGGATCAGAGATTGGAGGTGGATCGATTCGGATTCATGATAGAGATTTACAATCTAGAAATTTTGATTTATTAGGTTTTACAAAAGAAGAAGCACAAGCACAATTTGGTTTCCTACTAGGAGCTTTTGAATATGGAGCACCTCCTCACGGTGGAATTGCATTTGGGTTTGACCGACTCTGCGCAGTGATGAATGGCCAGTCTTCAATTCGAGATTACATCGCTTTCCCTAAAAATAATCAGGGAAGAGATATGATGATTGATGCGCCTTCTCCGATTGATCAAGTTCAGTTAGATGAATTAAAATTAGATCTTCAGAAAGAAAAAGTCTAAATAAGATAAACTATTACAACTTTAAGCCTTGTCAGAGAAATTTGACAAGGCTTTTGTTTTGGCACAGTTTTGTGGTTTAATAAAGATAATGTAGGCGTAAAGCCTGTTTTAACTCATAAATCATTTTAAACTTCCCTTTAACATGCAAAAATTTAAATCAGTATTACTTGTCGATGATGACGAAGCAACAAATTTTCTACACAAAATCTATCTTAAAGAATGGAATTTTGCAGAAAATATATATACTGCAATGAATGGACAAGAGGCATTAGATTTTTTGGAATCTAATCTAGAGTTCAGAAACAATAAACCATCCTTGATTCTTTTGGATATCAATATGCCAGTGATGAATGGCTTTGAATTTATGGAGGCTTATGCAGATCTTGATGAATCGATGAAAGCTTGTATTGTAGTCGTTATGCTGACTTCGTCTTTGCACCATAGCGATCAAGAGAAAGCCGGAGATATGGATGATCTTAGTAGTTTTATCAATAAACCTTTGACAAAAGATCAATTAGAAAAAGTGATTGACCAGCTAGAAAAAGAAAAATTAACAGCTTAAGATAGTTTTGAAAAGACGTAATAGTTTTCGATTTTAAGTGGAGGAGTAGATGATTTTCGATCCGCTACTTAAAATCGAATAATTAATTTTTTGCCACCAATTCCTCTTTATTTACTAAACTAGTTTCTTCACTTTTTAGAAAATAAAGACTAAAAGTTGTTCCTTCTCCAACTTGACTTTCCACTTCAATTTTTCCGTTAGTATCTTCCATTAATTTTTTGACAATGTAAAGCCCAACTCCTGATCCTTCCACGTGATTGTGGAATCGATTAAACATTCCAAAGAGTTTTTTACGATGCTTTTTCAGGTCGATTCCGATTCCATTATCTTTAACTTTTAGACAGATCATATTGTCTTCGTAACTACTTTCTAAATGGATGCTTGGCTGTCTATTTGGTGAGCTATATTTTATTCCATTAGTAATAAGGTTGGTCAAAATACTATCAAGATTAGTTAAGGAAAAATTGATTTCTTGGATTTTGAAATTATAGGTAATATTTACATTATGGCTACTGATTTTTTCGCTATTTTCAATTATTATTTTATCAATAATTCTTTCGAGATTAATCCACTCCTTTGTAGTCTCCAAGCTTTTTTCAATACGAGAAACTTCCAAAAGATCTAGAATAGTTTGCTCTAATTTATCAGCAGATTTTTCAAGAAAGAAAAAAGACTGTTTTACATCAGAATTTTCTATTGCAGACATTTTTATCTTGATCAGGCTGAGTAGAGATTTTATATTTACAATAGGTGCTTTTAAATCATGAGACACTCGGTATACAAAACGGTCCAAGGAATCATTCTTAGTTTTTAATTCTACATTCAATCTCCCTAGTTCTTCTTTTTGATCATCAATGGTTTTTGATTGTTGAAGATTAGCTGCCATGCCGTCAAAAGTCTTTCCTAATTTGCCAAACTCATCATTGGATTTTAGACCAACCCGTACCGAATAATCTCCTTTATTTAGTCTAGTAGCGGCAGTTCTTAGTTTGCTGATTTCCTGAGACAGGTTGCTTGCAATGACTCTTCCAAAGACAATAGCCATTAAAAAAGTTAAACCTCCTATAAGGATAATCCAGAAATTCAATTTAGAAATTTGAGTCTTGACTATTTCACCTTCTAATTTGATGAGTGAAAATCGATGAATATTCATGTTGCTGACCAATGTTTTTAATTCATCAGTAGATTTCCGGACACTTCCGCCAGTTTTTAATGCAGCGACAGGGCTAGGTAAATTATTGTTTCGTAGAAATAAACTTCTAGCCTGCTCTCTTAACAATTCACTAATCATGAGCATCTCTTCGATATGCATATTAGAATCAGGTGTCTTGTTAAACTCTTCGAAAGCCTGAATTTGTACTTTTAATGATTTACCTCGAATATCGAGCATTCTTACCCTTTCAGCATATCGTTCTAAGTCTCCTATTGTTCCATTGTTGATATCTTCTACATTGGCAAGAATAGAGGCTTTTATATCTTCAGAATTCACCTTGATATCATCTAAAAAACGAATCTCTTCAGTTGTATGAGTAAGTTTTTGTACTAGCTCTTTTTGGATAGGTTGTGTGTTTTTCCACCCCATAAATGCTGCTAAGGCTGCTAGACAGGCAACTAGTGTAGAACTAATTATGATTTTTTGACTAATAGTCATATAGGTCTATTTATTATTTGAGAGGGTATAATCCTTTATACGATAAGTCAGTGGGGCGGGTTGCAGCTTACATTGAATTAAATAATATTTGTTTTATTAAGCGTGCGTTCAGGGGGAGGGATGGCTTAGCAGCTCTATTCTGACGCTCTTTGTTTTTCAATTACAATCCCAGTATTTTGCAAATTAGTAGTAGCAAGAAACAAGTATTTCGATGGCTAAATCTCTTCGCGAGTTAGAAGAAACATTGGAAGAACATAATTTTCTTCGGACGCACAAATCTTTTCTAGTAAATCTTAATCACATTATTAAATATGTTAGAATTGATGGCGGTTATCTCGTTATGTCTAATGGCGATAAAGTCGCTGTATCTCGTAGGAAAAAAGAAGAATTGATGAAGTTGTTTTAAAACAAAAAAAATCCTCGCTGAAATTATTCAACGAGGATTTTCCACCATTTTTCGAAAAGCGAAAAATCTATACCTATTCCGATTTATCGGAATCTATCCTTCAAAAAAACTACGGTTTTTTCATTACTTCCCTGTTCTTGCAATGCTTATCCATCCAGTCCGTCATCTCCCACAACATGTGCATCACAGATTCTCTAGCTCGATAACCATGACTTTCATGCGGAAGCATCACTAATCGTACATTAGCACCATGTCCTTTTAAGGCGGCATAAAAGCGCTCGCTTTGCATAGGGTAAGTCCCAGAATTATTATCAGCAACACCGTGAATCAAAAGAATAGGTTCCTTGATTTTATCAGCATGCATAAAAGGAGACATTTTAAAATAAGTATCTGGTGTTTCCCAGAAAGTCCGCTCTTCAGATTGGAAACCAAAAGGCGTCAGTGTTCGATTATAAGCTCCACTGCGCGCAATACCTGTTGCAAAAAGATCAGAATGAGCTAAAAGATTTGCGGTCATAAAAGCACCATAAGAATGTCCACCAACGGCAATACGATCCCGATCCGCTACTCCTTTTTCTACAATCGCATTGATTGCGGCTTCAGCACCTGAGACCAACTGTTCCACAAAAGTTTCGTTCGGTTCTTCTTCGCCTTCACCAATGATTGGCATTCCGAAGTCATCAAAAACAGCATAACCTTGAGTCACCCAAAACAGTGGAGATCCCCAGCCAATTCTAATGAACTCATACGGAGAATCTGAAACTTGTCCAGCAGCATCGGCGCTTTTAAATTCTCTTGGATAAGCCCACATCAAAACGGGAAGTCGGCCATCTTTTTCTTTGTCATATCCTTCTGGAGTATACAAAGTACCAGAAAGTTCAACGCCATCTTTTCGTTTATATTGAATAAATTCTTTTTGAATTCCTTTGAGTGCATCATATGGATTTTTAAAAGAAGTAATTTGGTCTAGTTTCCCAGAATTTAAATTTCTAAGGAAATAATTAGGGACCTCTTCTTTTGCTTCCCTTCGAGTCAGAACGATGCCTTTACTTTCGTCAATAATCGTAATTGGGTATTCATAATATGGAGCTTCTGATCGCCAAAGTCTTTTTGATCTTTTGGTTTGAAGATTTAGTAAATCGACAAATGGACGATTCCCTTCTGGTGAAGCACCTTGGCCTGTCAAATAAACAGATTTTCCTCCTTCGGCTGTTTGTAAAACAAAGCGACCATATTCATTTCTTTTTGTAGAAAAACCTCCTGGGTCATTATATTTATCTTCCCAAGATCGGTTGAATAAAATCTGCTTACTCTTACTTGATTTTCCAGGATTCCAAGTGCTGGTTATCTCCTGACGATTTTGCCACCACCATTCGTAAGCCACCGCTAAATTGTCATTCCCCCAAGTGATGCCACCATACCTTAAGTCAAAGCTAAGCGCCTCTTTTGGCGTTCCATTAAAAGGAGATTCAAGCATAAACATTTTGTCGCGAATCGCAGCTTCTTTTTTCGGATCACCACCATCCTGAGCTTCTACCCAATATAAGGTTGATGGTTTATCTGAACGCCAAGCATGAGATCTTGGCCCTGTTCTTACTGCACCAAATCCCTTAGGAATATTCTCGGCATGAGGGATGTTCGCAAGCTGAGTAACCTTGTCGCCTTTTTTATTATAAATGTCGATGCTATAAGGAAATCTGCTATAAGGAACGATATAAGAAAACGGTTTTTGAACCGTCATGATCATCACATAATTCCCATCTGGAGAAACACTTACCCCACGAATAATTCCAGGTTCTCCAAAAGGTTTGGATTCTCCCATTCCCAATTTGACCAACCGCAATTGAGTACCGGTATAATATTTAAATAAGGCTTCATCATGTGCCGTTTTTAATAAATCCTGATAGGTTCGGACGGCTGCTGCATTTCCTTGGTTCTCCTGAATAGTTGGTCCAAATGGGCGGGTCTTTTTTACAGGAACGCCACCTCTATCTAGTAATATTGATTTAAATAAAATGGTGTTATTATCAGAAAACCATCGAAAAGGTAAACCGGACATAGCATCGTTGATGATGGCTCCGGTTATGTTATCTGCTTTAGCTGTTTTAGTATCTGCAACCCAAAGTTCAAGACCATTTTCTTTAGTAAGTGTAAATGCAATTTTAGAACCATCCGGAGACCAGCTTACATTTTCTATTTTTGAATCTGTTGGCAAACCAGTAATCATGGTTTCCTTTTGATCAGCCATGGATTTCAAAGTCATTCCATTATAATAACTGGAACGGCTCGAACTATTGGTTTTTGGATTGATCCTGATTCCTGCAATTCTCAATTCTTCCTGAGCAACTTCTTCAATCGAAGGCAAGCTTGGTCGAGAAAGCAAAAGCATCTGATTTCCTGCAGGACTCAGGCTAGCGCCGGGTGTTGGTTCCGCATCGATAAGATCAGCAATTGCCTTCGGAGGCGTTTGATAGGAAAGATTATCTTGTGCTAATACAGGTGTCGTCATAACGGTTAAAAGGATTAGACCCAAAGCTCGAAATAGCAAATGATAATGGCAAGTGATTTTAAGCATGGTGTAAATATAAAAGTGGAATAATGGCTAATATAATGAAGAATTCTGAAGAAGTGAACAGAGACTTAAGTTAATAAGTGAGCAATGACTAGCCTTATTGCTCACTTATTTTATTAAAAACGATCTTAGCTTTTCTTTGTCACGTCTAAGTAATCCAAATAGTAAACGATTTTAAATGAAAAACTATTTAGCTGAGGCGAGTCCAATAGGTTTCCTAAGTTGAATAAATAACTTTTATCAATCTCGTCACTGTCTTTGAAAATAGAATTTTTCCAAACAAAAAAGATATCACTACCTGGAGCAAATCTCCAACGATAAACCATATCGATATTGAAAATATTAAAACTGGTATTGTGAAGCGAATTTCCTTGATCATCAATTCCTTTATAGGAAGTAGTGTTCAATCCTCCATTAGTTTCTAGTAAATTAAAACCTTGATATTCTAGTCGAGTCCAATAGTGTCTTGCTCTCAAAGTAAGCGACATATTGTTGTTGAAAATATAATTTGAAGAAAGTGTATTGTCAAAAACAATCTGGTTTCTACGACTAAAAATAATATCATCTTCATCCATGTTCATATAACCTTGAGCAGACTCGTCAGGACTTACATAACCGATATCATTTTTAAGGTTTTCGTTTTCAACTTCTAAAGAGAAAAATAATTTATCATTAATACGGAATCTTGGTTCAAAAGATATTTCAGTAATGTATCGACCTGATTCTGCAAAGTTTGTAGCGCTTAGATTAAATTCGTAGGCAAATCTTTTTCGAAAATCCGATGAGCCCCAAACACCAATTTCTCCATTTCTTGGACGACTGTAATAACGAGTAAAATCATCCGTACGAGGTTCGTAGTAATCAAAAGATTTAAAAGGCTGAGCAGAAGCGAACATACCGAATGCAAAGAATTTTTTAGTGACTAAAAAAGATCGGAGATTCCATTCGAATTCCGTGAACTTATTTTGTTCTTGTAAGCGAGAATACTCAGACCATGACCACATACCTGCTCTGTTAAACGGACCAAAAGGTTTGTAGATGTTGTAATTCATTCTGACACCTAAGGTTTTTTGATTAGGTCGAAAATTAATACCTAAATCGTTGATGTCATAATGACGGCTATCGACACGATATTGGGTTCCGAATTTAAAATTACCTTTGGTTTTTTCGAATTCAACCTGGTAAGTATAGCCAAGAGCAACACTATCAGCACCGCTAAACGTTTTTGAGCCATCAACATATTTTTGACTCAATGCTCCATTGCCATTTATAGCATAAGAGTTCTCTTTATTTTTTAATGAAAATGCGGTTCCGGTTACATTAGCTTCGTACTCATCTCCAAAACGCCAAACATTGGTGTTAATCAAACTAACGAAAGAATTATTTTTTAGATTTTGATCAAGAACGAAAACATTATAATTGGTGAGCGGAGCAGTTTCGGTTTCTCTCTTTTCTCCTGTTTCTATATTTTCAATTGTCGCAAAAGTTCGAGCAGAAGTCGCATTAAAAACCCCGATTCCTAAACCGCTTTTTGTTCGACCAGAGACTTTGCTTGCGTTGAAAAGTTGGGTGCTCGAAGGATTGTCAATCACCTCTTCTAAGTCATCAAGTTGATCTTCTACTTCGCTGCTTCTTAAAGGCGTTCCTCCGATTCTTCTAGAATAAAACAAGCCCCCCTTATTAAAAAGTTCTGTTCCTTCTGTAAAGAATTGTCGATTTTCATCAAAACGTACTTCAAACGGAGAAAGGTTTAACACTTGATTATCCGATTGAGCTTGACCAAAATCCGGTATTAAAGTCATGTCTAAAGTAAAGGCATCATTGATTCCGTATTTGATATCCATTCCGCCATTAAAAGATCTTCCCCAAGCACTTTTAGGGACTTCATTTTCATCAAAATAATTTTCGAAGTAAGTAACCAAGAAAGGTGTCGCAGAAAGTCGAACCGGAGATTTTATATTTTTGATAGAAGTAAGTTTGCCAGATTGATTAAGTAATCCGCTTATTTCAGGTTTGACCTCGTTCCAATAAGTTTGTTCTCTGGTTCGGCGAACCATTCTTGCAAAATTTATATTCCACATTTGTTCCTCGATTTTCGGGAAACGAAGCGCAGAATACGGAATCTTCATTTCTACAACCCAGCCCTCATCAGTGTAACGAGTTTTACTTTCCCAAACAGCATCCCAATTAGAATCCCCAGACAATACACGTCCACCGCCACCACCTCTGCGACCAGTCGAAGAGTATTTTGTATCAAATTGGACACCAGCTGCAGAAACAATAAACCCACTTCCATTTTGACCATCTTGGTAAGGATCAAGGACGATTCCAAACCAATCTGTAACGCCCATTTCGTCTCTTTCTGACAATTGTCTTAAGATGCTATCCGGACTTTCGTCAAAAAGCGTAGCAGCAACATAAATTGCTTTATCATCGTATAAAATTTTTACACTAGTCTTTTGGGAAGCAGAGACGCCAGGATTAGGTTCGTTTTGTATAAAATCGCTTGCGGAAGGAGCATTTTGCCAATCCTTTTCATCAAAGACTGCATCGACTTCTATATTGGAGTTAGTTCGGAAAGCGGAAATATGTTTAAAATCAGAAACACTTTCTTGCCCAATAACTAATGTAGAAGCACTAAAAGCAAGGCAAAGAATGACAAGTCGTATCATCAGGTGATTTGTTTAAATAATGAGTTGTTCATGGAAAACGGCCAAAAGTAGCTTAATTCCTCCTTACTGAAAGCATAAAATATACCAAAGGTCTGGCTTTTTAGACTAGAAAGGTGGAATAACAAAGACAGAACAGATTATCTGGATTTTTAATAGGTAACCTTCAAAGAATTCCTCAAATTATACTCTTGAGGTCGCCATAAATTTGTAATTTTCGGTTTAAGTGAACTACTTAATATTAGTTTATGCGAATCTGGTTTAAATTTATGACGGAACCTAAGAGCATATTTTTAAACTAAGTGTAACCGGTATTAGGTGTTCGGCATTAGGAGAGTTCGAAAACCTAATATCTAATGCCGTTTTTAGCTTAGAGTAAATTAAAAATTAATATTATTTTAAACCTTGATAGGCATAGTTTAATATTTTTAATCATAAAATGAATGAAGGATTTTTGCGGTGAGTAATTTAATACCACATTTTATCCAGGAACAATACCGGCTCAATGAAAAGAAAGGCAAGCTAAAAGCCTATACGATGTTCATTGATATTTCAGGTTTTACTCCATTGACGCAGACGTTGATGAGGGATGGCTCGTCTGGTGCAGAGAAGTTATCAAACAGCTTAAACCAAATTTTTGCTCCGATGGTTGAGCTGGTGTACCGACACAAAGGCTTTATTCCATATTTTGCAGGAGATGCATTTACAGCTATCTTCCCTAAAAATGAGTCGAACATTACTCCTGAAGAATTTTTGCTTACTGCTCAACAAATTGGTGATCTATTCTCAAAAGAGAAACTCAAAGAAACGGTTCTTGCAGATTTTGAAATAGGAATAAAAGTTGGTCTTTCTTATGGAAAAGTAGAATGGGGAATTGTAGGAGGAAACCATAAGGCTTATTATTTTAGAGGGCCAGCAATTGATGCTTGTGCAGATTGCGAGCATTATGCAGAAGGAGGAGATATCCTTTTTGATAAAAAAATAAAGAAACGATTGTCTTCTGATGAGTTTGAACATTCAGCTATTGAAATCGAAGATGGAGTTTTTAAATTAACAAAGAGAATCGAAGGTGTTCAGGATTCTTCTGAAAAATACCGCCTACCCAAGCTAGCCAAAATAGTACTTCAACATTTTCTTCCAGAATCAATTATTGAGTTTGATCAAAGTGGAGAATTTAGAAATGTCATTTCCATCTTCTGTAAATTTGAAGGTGTAAGAACACATAAAAAACTAAACCAGTTTGCTACAATTGTTTTAGAAGAAATAGATCGTTTTTCTGGATATTTCAAAGAAATTGATTTCGGAGATAAAGGCGGTATTTTGTTAGGCTTTTTTGGAGCACCAGTTTCTTTTGAAAATAATATAGAACGTGCTTTAGAATGCGTAATCTCTATTCGAGAACGTGTCCAAGAACTGGATGCTAATTGGGGATTAAAATACCGGGCAGGAATTACTTCTGGCCTTGCCTTTACTGGAATCGTTGGAGGAAACGAACGATGCCAATACGCTGCTGTTGGTAACTATGTTAATCTAGCAGCAAGGTTAATGATTTCTGCAAAATGGGGATCTATTCTTGTTGATGAAAATATTCATAAAAACCGAAATTACCTTTTCAAACACATTGGTGATAGTCAATACAAAGGAATAGATGGAGCAATTCCTACCTATGAATTGATTGGTCGAAATGTAGAGGACAAACCAGTTTTTACTGGAGATATGATTGGCCGAGAAGAGGAGTTAGATAAATTAGTAAAGTTTGGGGAAGGAATTTTCCAAGGAGAGTTTGTAGGAATCTACTATGTATACGGAGAAGCAGGTATTGGAAAAACACGACTTTCTTTTGAGTTGAAAAGAAGACTCTGGGAAATCGGAACACTCAATTGGTTTACTTGTCAAGCAGATCAAATTCTAAAAAAACCTTTCAATCCATTTATCTATTTTTTAAAAGGATATTTCGAACAATCTTCTGAAAAATCAGTTGCGGATAATATCCGAAATTTTGAAGATCGGTTTGATTGGTTGATTAGAGATATCGGAAAATTGACTCATCCTCTAGTCGATAATATTAAAAAAGAACTACTTCGAACGAAGTCTATCATTGCTGCACAGATCGGAATTTTTTATCCAAATTCACTTTGGGAACAACTCGATGCAAAAGGTAGATACGAAAATACCTTAGCTACTTTTGAAAATGTATTCAAAGCAGAATCTTTGATTCGTCCATTGGTGATCGAATTAGAAGATGGACATTGGTTTGATGACGATTCTAAAGTTTTTCTAAAAAGCTTTGCCCGATCTATTGGTGATTATCCGATTTTTCTATTGGTCACTTCAAGGTATAATGATGATGGAAGTAAACCGAAGTTACTAGACGAGTCGACGCTGACACGTTATCAAGTAGCAACAAGCGAAGAAGATTTGAACATCCTTTCGAAAGGAGCACTCAAGCGATTTGCTGAGGTTTGGATGAAAGGAGAAGTGAATGAAGAAGTGATCGAGATGCTTTTTAAAGTGACAAATGGAAATCCGTTTTATGCAGAACAGATTTTAGAATATCTTACTGAAAGTAATTTGCTCCACCTTACTGACGGAGCATGGAATATCAAAGATAAAAGTGTAAAAGTCACCAATTCCATTAATTCAATTTTGATGGCTCGAATTGATCGCTTGTCAAATTTGGCGAAAGAAACAGTAAAAGCAGCAGCAGTGATTGGAAGAGAATTTGAAGTTCCGATTTTATCAGAAGTGATGAAAAATAATCATGCTTTCACGGAACGAAATGGGAATGCTGGACAAGTTTTGAAAAAACAAATACAGACTGCAGAGCAAGGACAGATTTGGAGGGCAATGAATGATTTGCGATATATTTTTAAACACTCTCTATTACGAGAAGCGGTTTATCAAATGCAGTTGACTACTCAGTTAAAAGAGTTGCACAAATTAATTGCTAACGCAATTGAAAAATTATATAGTGATAGTATAGAGGAGCGTTATGTGGATTTAGCTTTTCATTATGGCCAAGCTCAGGTAGAAGTTAAAACCAATATCTATCTTGAAAAAGCAGCGGATCATGCTCGACGAAATTTCCAAAACCAACAAGCCTTAGATTTCTACAATACTTTGCTGAGGAATTTGGAAAAGACTGACGACCAAAGAACTGAAATTCGAACCTTATTGAAAAAAGGAGCGGTACTTCAGTTGATTGGTGAATGGGATCAATGCGAGGAAGTGTGTATCAAAGCGTTAGAAATTTCGGAAGAATTTGGGAATGAGTTACTATTGGGTAGAACCAATAATAACCTCGGTCGGATGCTTATGCTAAAAGGTGCTTACGAAGAAGCGATTAAATCCCTTGAAGCAGCATATCAATTTTTTGATTCAGTAGGAGATCAACAAGGTATTTTAAATGTCTATGGGAATCTCGGGAATCTAAATTTGAGACAAGGTCAGTATAATAAAGCAAAAGATTATTTTAGAAAAAGTATTGCCTTAAGTAATAACCTGAACCAAACGAATATTTCTCAAGTGATTTCAAATCTTGGTTTGACTCATATGAATCTTGGAGAGTATGATGATGGTATTCAATGTCAGCTAGACGGGCTTGCTGCTTGTTTGGAATCGAATGACAAACAGGGCATGGCAACCTTACATACTAATGTCGGAATTGTATATTACGAAAAAGGGGACTATGATTCGGCCTTAGAACATTATGAAAAAGGCTTGGCATTGAGCGAAGAATTAGGAAATAAATTTTTGACCTCAATTGCGATTGGAAGTATCGGAACGGTTTATCAAAAGAAAGGTGATTTCGAAACAGCCATGGAGCATTTTGTTCGTGATCTTGAATTGGTAGAAGATCTTGGAGATAAACAAGGTCTTTCTATTGTAATCGGAATGATCGGAGAATTGCGAAGTGTCGAAGGAGAATATGAAATTGCGATTCAGTACCTTAATCGATCACTGGCATTGAGTGAAGAATTGAATTATAAAAAAGGAATAGCTAAAGCCGTAAATACATTAGCTGATATTTATAGATTGCAGAATATCCATGAGACGGCAATCGAATATTATGATCGTGCCATTTCAATATCGAGAGAGATTAATAATCGCTTGGTATTATGTTCTAGTTTGATTGAAAAAGGGGAAGTACTAATTGGTCAGCAAAAATATGAAGATGCTGCAGAGATAAATCAAGAAAGTATGCCGATGGCAGCGGAATTGGGGAACCCTGAGTTATTGTTTGATGCTAGGTTGTTTTCACTAATTGTGGAGCATCATACTGGTGATAAAAACGCAAGCCGAATAGGGTTTATGGATTTATTAAAAACAGAGTCAGGCATGGAAGAACAAGCTGCGATCTATTACGAATTATATAAAATCTCTCCTGAAGAGACTAGTTTTAAACAAAAAGCGTTTGATTCATACACTGCGCTTTTTGCGTCTATCCCGCAAGTGCGATTTGAGTCACGGATAAATGAGTTATCATCTTGATATAGAGGATCGGAATTGTTGAAGCGCTTAATTGATTAATCAAAAAAACATTTGATATGATTAAGGTAATCTGTTTTGTCTTTGCGATCTTCTCCGGCTATATTGGCTGTAATGCTAAAGCACTCAAATCAGATACCGTTCGGGTTTCTGAAGTAGAACCAGAAGCTAAAGCAAAACTTGTTTCTCTAGATCACACCTTTAAATATCAAATTGACGCTCCTAATGAAACCTTCACTTTACTTGCGGAACTAGAAGAGATTTCAGGCCTAGGAATTAGTGATTCTGGAGAATTCCTTTATGCCGTGCAAGATGAGAATGGCTATATTTTTAAATTATCAAAAAAGACAGGTAAACTTGTTGATAAAATAAAATTTCATAAAGACGGAGATTACGAAGGTATTGAAGTAGTAGGCGATGATGTTTATGTTGTAAAAAGTACCGGCACAATCTACCAACTGAAAAATCTTGGAGAGAAAAGCCAACAGATGACCAAGTTCAATTCTTTCTTGAATCGTGAAAATGATGTCGAAGGTTTAGCTTATGATAAAAAAAATCACCGCTTGTTAGTTGCATGCAAAGGTGTTCCAGCAACTGGAGAATCCTTTGAAGTCATTCGTTATAAAAAAGTAATTTATGAATTTGATGTTGCGACAAATTCTATGAACCCTGATCCTGTATTTACCATTCAGTTAAAAAATATTCGTGAATATTTGGAAGCTCATAGAGGAATGAAAGGGCATGATAAGTTGATGGCTTTCTTTTCCGCAGAAAAAGAAAACCTGACTTTTAACCCTTCAGCGATTTCGATTCATCCTATAAGCGGAAATATCTATGTAATTTCTTCCAGTGGAAAAGTAATGGTCGTCTTAGATGATAAAGGTAAAGTTGTCCATATTGAAAAGCTCAAAAAGAAGATTCATGCCCAACCTGAAGGAATGGCTTTTGATCTTGATGGTACCTTGTATATTTCCAATGAAGCTAAAGGTGGCGAGCCAAAGATTCACCGTTTTGATTATCAAAAGAATTAAAAGAATCCCTTTCAGAAAACTGATTTTTCCAGAAACATCTTTTCCTTTTCTAATAGAATGCACTTACCTTATTGGTGTTAAGTCAATGGACTAAAAGAATTCGAATTATTGAATTAGTTTCAGACTTATAAAAGCGGCATTCGGTATTCGGACTCTCCTACATACCGAAAACGTATTGCCGTTTCTTTCTAGTATAAAATTAAATGTTTAGGGCGCCATTTAATAAAAATTGCTGTAGTCCTGCTTGCTTAAATAAAACGAATGCAACGATCCTATCTCTTCTTAATTTTATCTCTTTTTGCCTTCAAAGGATTTGCTCAAGACAAATCCATTGAACTAATTGGACTAGTGGTCAATGCAACAAACGATCAGCGACTAGAAAATGTAAACGTTTCTATCGAAAGCGTTTTAGATAGAGGAGGGGTTACGAATGCGCTAGGAGAATTTACACTTCAAGTAGACAGTTTACCTACTGTTCTTATTATTTCCAGCATCGGATTCGAAACGAAAAAAATCGTTGTTGAAAAAAAAGAAGAATTATTGATTTCTCTGTTTCCAATGTCAACAGAATTACCACAAATTGTAGTAAGTGCTGCACGAAAAGTAGACACGGTTTATCACGAACCTTACAATGTCGTCGATTATGTTTTTAAAGATGATTTTTTAATCCTGTTGGTGTATCGAAACTTTCGAGAAAAATACGAACTAGTATTACTTGATCAAGAAGAAAACTTTGTAGCAAAATTTCCATTGACCGATTATCTACCCGTCTCTCTTTTTAAGTCTTGTTTGAAAGATGTGTATTTAACGACGACGAATGGAGTGTATCATATTAAATTTGATGAGCATTCGATTGGTTTAGGGGATTGGGTAAATCAAAGAGAATATGACTATGTGATTGAGCCTTGTATTTTGACAGTAGATAGTTTACTTTTCTATCGACGGCATTTATATCAAGGACAAGTTTTGAGATACTATGCGTTTAAAATAAATGCAGCGAGAGAAGATAGTATCACGGTGTTGCCTCAGTTGGAGTATGAGGAAAATATTGTCCGTTTATTAGAAGACCTGGGAGCTAGCCTACCTTGGTCTGGCGATTTTTGGGATGAAAATATTTCCAATAAATTGAGACTTATTCGTGAAGAGCCTTATTTTTTAAAAGGAGCGAATCGGATGTTTCACCCAAAGTTATATGCACCTATTATAGAAAAGGATTCGCTAATCTATTTGTTTAATCACCTTGAGTCTCAGCTCCAGTATTTTGATGTCAAAGGCAATCAACTCCGATCAATACCAATCAACTACCACAAGATAAAACGTTGGAAAAAGTATATCCTCTATGATGAAATTACACAGGAAGTATACACTGCTTTTCATACCAAATGGGGGGAATATATTTGTGAAATCGATCTGGAAACCGGAACACTTTCAGAGGCTATTCCCCTTGATCTTGACTTTATAGAAAAAGTTTCCATCCGAGATGGTGTGCTTTATTTTTTGCATCGCAATGATTATAAAGGGGCTCAGAATCGAATGATTCAGAAAATAAGAGTAAACTAAAACCCATCTCACCCCCTTACACCTCACTTCACACATTCTCCCCTCTAAATTAATTTGCATTTCATCTCAAGACCAAGTATTTTCGCAAAAATTAAAGAATCCACTAATCTACAAAACATGGCATTAACAGAGTCAACTATGCTTCCTTTGGGAACCAAAGCACCAAATTTCCACCTGATGGATACCGTCACTGGAAACTACTATAGCCTCGATGATTTAAAATCTAATAAAGCCACCGTCGTGATGTTTATTTGCAATCACTGTCCATATGTGATTCATGTAAATCCAGAGGTTGTTAGGATAGCAAATGAGTATAGAAGCAAAGGTGTTTCTTTTGTAGCGATAAGTTCTAATGATGTGGAAAAATATCCTGATGATGCCCCCGACAAAATGCGGATTGTTGCTATGGTTTTAAAATTTCCTTTCCCTTATCTCTATGACAAAAGACAGGAAGTTGCCAAGGCTTATGATGCAGCATGTACACCTGATTTTTATATTTTTGATGGAGAAATGAACTTGGCTTACCGAGGGAGATTAGATGATTCACGACCAGGAAATGATGTCGGTCTAACAGGTCAAGATTTGCGAGCGGGACTTGACGCAACACTTAAAGGAGAAAGGATTGAAAACCAAATTCCAAGTATGGGCTGCGGAATCAAATGGAAGTAAATCACCTTCGTGAATCTCTGTGTCCTCTGTGGTTAAAAATAAAAATTACAGAGGATATAGAAAATTTTCCATCAGTGCTTATTCTTGCGTTGTATCATTATTCAATTTCTGATTCACCTCTTTCATGAAATCCGGTAACGCTCGCAAAGCCGCCAGTTCTTTATAATTTTGTCGAAACTCCGCCACTGGTTTTCCAAGGTAAAACTTCCCACCTTCTACACTTTTCGTCACGCCACATTGTCCACCGATAATTGCTTTCTTTCCAATCCGCACACCCTGAGCTACACCAACCTGTCCATAGATCGTTACTTCATCTTCGATAATCGCTTTTCCAGATATTCCAACCTGAGCAGCGATCAAACAACGCTTTCCAATTTCTACTCCATGTCCAATATGAACGAGGCAGTCAATCTTTGTTCCTTCACCAATAAAGGTATCACCAGAAACACCTTTGTTGACGGTGCAGTTAGCAGAAATTAGGACATGATCTTCGATGACCACTCTTCCTCCCGATCGCCATTTCTTGTAATCGGTTTCATTTTTTTTAAAATAAAAAGCATCCGATCCGATAACTGTACCAGAGTCAATCTCGACATGATCACCGATGATGGTATAATCCTGGATCGTCACATTCGCATGGATGTAAGTATACTTTCCAATGCGTACATGATTGCCGATGATGACATTCGGTTCAATGATCGCAGACTCATGAATGACAGCGGATTCACTAATCACCGCGTTCAAAGCTTTGAAAGGTCGTTGTGCTTTGACTATAGAATTATAAACATGGAAAGGATTTTCGCAAAGTAAAAGGACTTTACCTTCTGGGCATTCTGTTCGTTTATTGAGAATCACGACACTTGCCGCAGAAGCCAGAGATTTTTTAAAGTACTTTTCATTATCTACAAAGGTGATATCTCCTACTCCGACTTTATGGATTTCATTAATACCTGTCGCCAAGAAAGTATCGTCACCGATAATTTCACATTTGTATTTTTCCGCAATTTTGGAAACTGATATAGGACTCGAAAACCTCATCTAATAATGTAGTTATATGACCATATGATTAATGCGCTTCCAACCAATTCTGTCCTTGATCAATACCTACTTTTATTGGAACCTTAAGATCCGGCATGGCATTTCTCATTTCTTCTTCGATGATTGGTTTTAATCGATCAATCTCATCTTTGTGTGCATCGAATACCAATTCATCATGCACTTGTAGAATCATTTTAGATTTAAAATTTCCTTCTTTTAAAACCCTGTGGATATTGATCATCGCAATCTTAATCATATCTGCAGCGGATCCTTGAATAGGAGTGTTGACAGCGATTCGTTCTGCATTACTTCGTATCAATCCATTCTTCGAATCAATATCTCTAAGGTATCTACGTCGGCCCATTAGGGTCATGACATAGCCATTCTGTCGAGCATCTTCAACGATGGTATCCATATAAGTTTTTAAACCGCTATACTGAGCAAAATAATTATTGATTAGCTCTGTTGCTTCTTTTCTTTTGATGTCCAATTGTCTAGAAAGGTTCGTCGCACCGGCGCCATAGATTACACTAAAGTTGACTGTCTTTGCTCGATATCTTTGCTCTTTCGTTACTTCTTCAATCGGAACACCGAATACTCTAGCTGCGGTAGCGGCATGGATATCTTGGCCTTTTTGGAAAGCTTCCAACATCGCTTCGTCACCACTGATTTCTGCAATTACCCGAAGCTCAATCTGAGAGTAATCCGCGGCAAGCAAAATATGATCATCATCTTTTGGAATAAAAGCTTCCCGAACCTTTGCTCCTTCCGGAGTACGGATCGGAATGTTTTGCATGTTTGGATTATTAGAACTCAAACGTCCAGTGGCAGCCAATGCCTGATTAAAAGAACTATGAATTCTTCCTGTTTTCGGATTGACTAATCGAGGAAGTGAATCAACATAAGTTGATTTCAATTTTGTTAGTCCTCGGTATTTCAAAATACTGCCAACAAAAGGATATGTTTCTGCTAATTCAGAAAGTTTAGTTTCATCGGTAGAGTATTGTCCTGTTTTTGTTTTTCTCCAACGATAAGGAATTTCCATTTTTCCAAAAAGAACTTCTCCTACTTGTTTTGGAGACGAAATATTAAATGGTGTTCCAGCTTCTTCGTAGATTGCTTTTTCAGCTGCAACAATTTTTTCACCTAATTCTTTTCCATATTTTTCTAAGAAATCAACATTGAGATTGATTCCATTGTATTCCATTTCTACTAAGACATTTACTAAAGGCTCTTCGATGGTGTCGTATAATTTTTGGAGACCTTCTTCTTTTAGCTTTGGTGCCAAATAGTTTTTTAACTGGAAAGTAATGTCCGCATCTTCACTTGCATAGTCTACTACTTTTTCAACAGGAATATCTCGCATCGATAATTGATTCTTTCCTTTTTTACCGATAAGCGTTGTGATAGAAACGGGTTGATATTTTAAATAAGTTTCAGCCAGATAATCCATGTTGTGACGAAGCTCTGGCTCCAATAAATAATGAGCCAACATAGTATCAAAATACTTTCCTTTTACTTCGATATTGTACCATTTTAAAATCAGTGCATCGTATTTTATATTCTGACCGATTTTGGAAATATTTTCATTTTCTAAAACTGGTTTAAATTCATCGACAATACTTTGCGCTTCTTTTTGGTCAGCGGGAATTGGAACATAAAAACCTTCATGTGGCTTTGTAGAAAAAGCAATACCTACTAACTCGGCAGTGTTAGCATCAATACCTGTTGTTTCGGTATCAAAGCAAAAACTCTTTTGGCTGTGCAGTAATTTTATAAGTTTTGCGCGTCCTTCTTTAGAGTCGACTAGCTCATATTTGTGATCTGTATTTTCGATGGAATGTTCCGCTACGGAATGTGAAGGAAGTGGAGGTGCTGCAGATTTTCTCATAGCTGTTGGAGGAGCAGCTTCGCCAAATAAATTTCCTTGAACCACACTGCCCGGAGCAACAGGAGCAGACTCTGAAGAATTGGATTGAGTTTCACCAATAATTTGAGCAGCTAATCTTCGGAACTCTAAATCTTTGAAAATTTCCGAAAGTTCAGGTTTATTGATTTCTTCTACTTCGTACATTTTTGCATCGAATTGAACAGGAACATTGAGGTCAATCGTTGCGAGTACTTTTGACAGTCGACCTTGTTCTTCAAATTCGATGACTTTTTCTTTTTGTTTACCTTTGAGTTTATCTACGTTTTCAAATAGACCTTCCATGCTATCAAATTGCTTCAATAATTTGACAGCTGTTTTTGCACCAATCCCGGGAATTCCTGGGATGTTATCTACTGCATCTCCCTGAAGCCCTAAAATATCAATCACCTGATCGACCCGACTGATATCCCATTTTTCTAAAACCTCTTTCTCTCCTAGAATTTCAACATCCCCACCTTTACGACCCGGTTTATACATAAAGATCTTATCCGAAACCAATTGCGCATAATCCTTATCTGGTGTCACCATGTAAACATCGAAGCCTTCTTTCTCTGCTTGTTTGGCTAAAGTACCGATAACATCATCTGCTTCGTATCCTTCTTGAGTAGCAATCGGAATATTGAAAGCTCTGATAATGTTTTTGATATAAGGAAAAGCGGCAGTAATAGCTTCAGGTTGAGCTTCTCTATTCGCTTTATATTCTTTAAACATCTCATGTCGAAATGTAGGACCTTTAAGGTCGAAAGAAACCGCAATATGAGAAGGTTTTTGATTAGAAAGGATATCCCAAAGATAACGGGTAAAACCAGTTACTGCAGATACGTCCATTCCCTTAGAGTTGATCAGAGGTCTAGAGATAAATGCATAATGAGCACGATATACCAGTGCGTGACCGTCGAGGAGAAAGAGTTTTTTTTCAGACATTTTCAATGATTATTGTACTGCGAATTTATCATTTTTTAGAAGAAAAGCAGAGGCAAAGGGTAGGGAAATAAAAAAAGCCTGTCCAGGGTGTGGACAGGCTAGGGTGTGTTAGAATTGTTAGGGTTAGTGTAGACTAAAGCCTACAAGTATTTTGTATTTTATCTAGCGATGCTATAAGTCAAACCTAATAACCAGTATGTTTGAAGCTTATTATCGTTTTCTTCAAGATCACCAATCTCTGCTGGTTTAGTTAAGATTGTTGGATCATTAAGAACTGAGTTGAAAGATTCTTGCTTGTTACCACGAAGACCTAATTCAAATCCTACACCAATACCTTTCCATGCAGTAAAGTTAAGTCCATTTACCCAAGTCCAGTTAGAAAAATCTGGAACACTAGAGTAACTTAAGAATGCAGAAAGGTTAGATTTCCAAGAAACTCCCATTGGTAAAGATTGATTATAATCTGCAACGATTTTACAACCTAAAGAAGATTCAAAAGCAACGTCATCATCTGCAATAACGAAGTTATAGTTAAGTGGGTGAAAAACAACCACTAAACTTTCGTAAGGAGTCCATGTTGCTCCAACTCCGATATCTAAATAAGCAGGGTTGTTAAAGTTGTTGATGATAGAAGAACGGTATTCTCCTAAAGCAGAAGCAGCCCATTTGTCATTTAATTTATATCCAAAAAGAGAAGAGATGCCTAATACATCAGCAGTATTTTGGAACTCATCGTTTGATAAAGCTGGATCATCATCATTGGTAAATTTCAACCAACCAAGGTTTAAGTTTAAACCGTTTCTCCAGAAGTATTTATCTTCAAGAAGGTGAGCAAATAGATTTCCTGAAACGCCAAGTGTTGTAGCACTAGTGTTAGGATCTCCTTTTTGTAACCAGTTATTGAAACCATTAAGGTTAAATCCAATTGTTCCTGCTGCTCCAGTTTTCCAACCAAAAGGTGCTAAAGCGTCGATCTGTGCAGCAAGTGCATCTGATTCTCCTTTTAAGGTACCGATTAGAGCGTCTTTGTCTGCTTTTTGAGCTGTTAATTCTTCAATTGTTTGTGCATTCGTAATCGTAAAAATTCCCATTGCGAAAACAAATAGTAGTAATACGTTTTTCATTGTAATTTCCTTTTAATAGTGTATAAAAAAATAGTAGATCTATCTGCGATTTATTGCGTAACAATAAAATCGGAGACAAAAGTAAAAATATCCTGTAGAGTTAAATTTGAAATATTTAAAAATCAATGACGAGTAAAAATAATGTATTGAATAATTTTTAAATATTTCATTGTCAAAAAATTAAGACTCGTGGATCTCAAATGTTTCTGACGTTAATTTACTTAACGGGACTATTACATTGCTATCATTGGTAAGTAGAGTTATAGAAGCGCTGTCTATTTTAATTACCTCTCCTTTGACGTTACTAATAGTCAGAATGTCACCTATTTTGACTTTTTCTTTGCTATAAAATGAAGCTAAGAAATTAGCCATCATACTTTTTGAAGCTAAACCATAGCCTAGAGCAAAAGCAAAAACACACCCACCTATGATAATAGATAGATTGCTAGAGATGAAATCCGTGTCTATACCTACTTGAGTTAAAGCAGTGATAATAGACATTAGGAAAATGAAGTAAAAAATAAAAATACCTATAATTTTGGCGGAAGGTACACCCAGTGATTTTAAAGTAGTCACTAGAATGCCTTGAATAAATTGTGCAAGGAGTAAACCCAAAACGATTAATAATAATGCGGTAATCAGTTGTGGGATAAATTTTAGGATATCGCTAACAAGACCTGTAATAGAAGGAATCGCGAGATACTCAGAAGCTACGATAGTAAACAAAAGAAGCAGGATATAATATGCGATCTTTGATAAGACCACACTCGGGACAACATTGAAGCTCGATTTCTCAATAAAATCAATTTCGTTTAGCTTTTCAGCGAGTTTATCAATTCCAATAGAGCTAAGCACTTTTTTGATAACAAATGCTACAGCCTTTGCAATTATATAGCCTAGAATAAAAATAACAATAGCACCCAATATCCGTGGACACACAGATATGAAATCTATATAAAGAGCGTTTAATATTTCGAGTATTTTGTCCATAATTGGTTGTGGTTTCCGCGATTTTTCACGCTATAGGGTCTGTTGTTGTTTGTAGTAAGTTTTTGCTTGTAAGGAGAGAGGAGAAATCACTTTAAAAAAAATTGTTCTAACTATCTCGTCGGCCATCGCCATCTACACGAGAATTTCCTTCTGGGGCTTTATGATCATCTGTTTCTGGTGCGCCACCAATGAGTGAGACAAACATCTCAAATACTTTTGGTAAATACAACTCTAAAACATTAGACATAAAACTGAAGACTCTTACATTTCCCATAACACCAAGTTCTGTCTCTGGTGGTGGTGAAGGATATCTTTCTTCTTCTTCTTTACCCAGTTGCTTGAAACTATTATTAGCTCCCATAATACTAGATTTTATAGTGTAAGTTAAAATTGCGATTTTTAATCGCAGCCTTTGTAATTAATAAAGATCTCTATAAACCGATAGTGCTTTTGCTTTAGCACGTTTAATTTTCATTTTGATAGCACTTTCCGTCTTTTCCAGTGCTTCAGCAATTTCCTTAATACTCATTTCTTCTTGATACTTCATCATCAGAATCGCCTTGTCTCCAACAGGAATTTTTTCAAGGATAATTTTGAGTTTGCTAAGTTCAATTTCTAAAAGTTCGCTATCTTCTACATCCTCAATGATATCTGGAGGAGTATCCATTTCACCAGTAAAAAGGTTTTTTTCCTTTTTCTTTCTTCTGAGATAGTCGATACAATAATTGTAAGTAATAGAGTAAATCCAAGTAGAGAATTTTGACTTTTCGCTAAACTTCGCCAGGTTCGCATATATCTTTATGAATATATCCTGCGTAGCGTCTTGAGCAGAGCCTTCATCCTTTAGCATAGAAATACACTTGCTAAACACCTTACCTGAATATCTGCTATAAAGCAAACTGAAATAAGCTGTTTCCCGTGTACTTAGATAAAGTTTGATTACTTCACTGTCAGACCTGGTGGCGCTTTTTTTAGAATGATACCTATTAGGATCGTTTTGCATTAAAGGGGTTTTCACTGAAAAAATGATTTCTGTGGTCATCAAATTATTTATTTAGACCACAAAAGTACGTAAGTATTTCCAATAAAACATCATTTTAGCCAGTCACAAATTGTATATTTTCAAGATTAGATGGGTGCTTCTGATTAAAATCCACTTTTGGTTTTTAACACTATTTTAAATTGCTTGTTTGAATTTAAGACGTGCATTTTTTCAGAAAGACACATTTCCAGGACACAAAATGTGACATGGAAAAAAATATTTAACAATTAGTAGTCGGAAAACGTGAGTTTATTGATGTTAATAATATGAAATATATTTAGAACGGCTAAATCTTTGACAAAAAAATAGAGGTAGTACTAATTGTACTACCCCTGCCCTAACCAAATAAAACCAAATTTTCTTGTTGAGGCATTGAGCCTCGTATTTCATAGCGATATGTTATTGTGTATTGTACACTAACACTACAAATATAATGGTTTTATTTAAAAACAAAAGGATTTTTCAAGCTAAGTCTGTTAAAGTTCTGTTCTATTTAGATTTAAAAAACATTAGAGGAAATTTTATTAAAAAAGATTCGCCCTTCACAGAATAAAATATTGAGAATATTGAAATGACTTAAATATCTCTGTTTTTACTAAAATGCGATATGATAATCCAGTTTCTGATCTCAAAAAATTACCTTTGTAGGATTCATAATGAGAGCAGACAATAATAGAATCTAAAACCAATGAAAAAACTACTAAAGGCTACGTTTATCTCCTTTCTAGCTATTTCTAGCGCTTTTGCACAGGATAACAATACTGAAGATGATGCTTTTTTTATCCGGACTATATATGATGTAGCCCTGACTGAAGGGCAATGTTATCCATGGTTAGAACATTTGACAACAAAGATAGGAGGGCGTTTGGCCGGATCACCTCAAGCTGCTGCTGCTGTTGAATATACTCGGCAAGTGCTAGATACTTTAGGATTGGATTCTGTTTGGTTGGAGCCTTGTATGGTACCGCATTGGGTAAGAGGAGAAAAAGAACAAGTCCGGATCGTAAACTCTACCACACTTGGATCTATAGATTTAAATGCACTGGCTTTAGGGAATTCGATCGGTACTAAGGCAGGAGGATTGCTTGCAGAAGTTGTAGAAGTGAAGAGCCTGGATGAAGTAGATAAATTAGGGAAAGCAGGAATTGCAGGTAAAATTGTTTTCTATAATCGACCAATGGATCCGACTCAATTGAGGACTTTTAATGCCTATGGAGGTGCTGTTGATCAACGTGTAAATGGCCCTGCAAGAGCTTCAAGGTATGGCGCAGTGGCAACTTTAGTTCGCTCAATGACCACAAAATTAGACAATGTGCCTCATACTGGTGTCACAGTTTTCAATGATGATCCGGTGATTCCCGCCTTGGCAATTAGTACCAATGATGCAGAATTATTGAGTGGATTATTAGCGAAAGAAAAAGTGAAAATTTTTATTGAAGCGAGCTGTAAAAAGCTAAAAGACAAGCTTTCTTATAGTGTTATTGGAGAAATCCGAGGTAGCGAGCACCCAGAAGAGATCATTTTGGTCGGCGGACATTTGGATTCTTGGGACGTAGGAAGTGGTGCGCATGATGATGGAGCAGGATGTGTACATGCGATGGATGTTTTACAGATTTTAAAAAGAATGAACTATAAACCTAAGCGAACAATCCGATGCGTTTTGTTTATGAATGAAGAGAATGGATTGGCAGGAGGTTTGTCTTATGCGGAAGCTTCCAATAAAAAAGGAGAATATCATTTGGCTGCAATTGAATCTGATGCAGGAGGTTTTACACCAAGAGGATTTAGTGCAGATGGAGATGCGAGTATCTTTACTGAAAAATTTAAAAACGTAATTGAGTGGTTCCCATTATTAGAAGCTTATGATTTGACTTTTAGTAAAGGAGGAAGTGGAGCAGATATTTCTCCATTGAAAAGTCAGAAAGGATTGCTTTTTGGTTTTCGACCAGATTCACAAAGGTATTTTGATTATCACCATACTGCAGCAGATAATATGGATGCAGTGAATAAACGAGAACTGGAATTAGGAGCAGCATCGATTACGAGCTTAGTATACCTAATAGATAAATACGGATTGTAAAACAAGAGTGAGAAGTGAAGGGTGAATTATTTGCCCTCACTCCTCACTCCTCACAATTGAAAAATATGTCAGAAGTTTCAAAATTAGAAAAAGTAAAAGTACGAGATCTGGAGTTTGAAATGTTTCTTACCAAGGAACAAATACAAACAACGATTGAAGAAATTGGAGAGCAAATTACTTTAGAGTATCAAGGGAAGAAACCGCTTTTTATAGCGATTCTTAATGGCTCGTATGTTTTTGTAGCTGATCTGCTTCGGGAATGTAAAATAGATTGCGAGTTGACCTTTGTAAAACTTTCTTCTTATGATGGTTTGGAAAGTAGTGGGGATATTTCAACCAAGATTGGATTGACCCATGATTTGAAAGATAGGCATATTGTAATTTTAGAAGACATCATCGATACAGGAGGAACTGTGCACTATTTTTTGAAAGAAGTTGTAAAGCAAGAACCAGCCTCAGTAAAAATGGCGGTACTGTTGGTTAAGCCTGACGCATTAAAATATCCACTGAACATAGATTACACAGGTTTTGAAATTCCAAATAAATTTGTTGTTGGGTATGGATTGGATTATGATGAAGAAGGAAGGAATCTACCGGCGATTTATCAGTTAGTCAATAGTAGTGAGGAGTGAGGAATGAGAGACAGGGTGCGATTTGCTTAAAAAAAGCTATTTTACAGTAACAGTTATTTCTTATGTTGCTAAAAATAATCATCATTGTAGGCATTATATATATAGCACTGGCATTGTTCTTTTACTTTGCACAGGATCTATTTTTTTTTCGTCCCGAAATATTACCTCACTATTTTAAGTATAAATATCCATTTCCTTTTGATGAAGTGAACTTTGAGATGGAAGATGGAGGTGTAGTCAATGGTATTCATTTTAAAGTACCCAATGCGAAAGGCGTAGTTTTTTATTTTAAAGGTAATTCAAGAAGCATAAAAGGTTGGGGAAAATTCTCCCGAGACTTTGTGAGTAAAGGCTATGATTTTTTTATGGTCGATTATCGCGGATTTGGGAAAAGTCAAGGAAAGCGAACGGAAGTCATATTATACAATGATGCTCAACACATCTATAAGTGGTTGGCCAAACAATATAAAGAAGAGGAAATTATCATTTACGGTCGATCATTAGGAAGTGGTATTGCGACACGTATCGCTAGCTGGAATGATCCGAGATTGTTAATTTTGGATTCTCCGTATTTTAGTTTTCTACATCAGGTACGTCGTCATGGATTCTTTCTTCCAATCAAGTGGTTGCTAAAATACCAGATCAGGACCGACCTTTTTATTAAAAAAGTCACTTGCCCGATCTTTATTCTTCATGGAAGTAAGGACCGATTGATTCCTTTTAAAAATTCTTTATTACTCAAAGCTAAAGCTCCAAAGAAGATCGAGATTTTCGAAATTAAAGATGGCGGACACAATAATCTACCTAGTTTTGCCGAATATCACGAATTCCTCTATGATATCCTCAATGATGATCAGCTCTATGATCACTTCCTCAACCACATGGAGGGCATCGTTCGAGCATAATTAAGCACTATTTCAAATTATTATGAAAATAAGATAAAAAAAAGAGCTCGGGAACTTTACATAATAGTTAAAATGTTATAAATTTGCAGTCGCTTCCAAAAAAGCAGGTATTGACCTATGGTGTAATTGGTAACACACCAGTTTTTGGTTCTGGCATTCAAGGTTCGAGTCCTTGTAGGTCAACTTAAAAAAGCTCTTCGAAAGAAGGGCTTTTTTTATTGGGGGATGAGGGTGATAAGCCTATCCTGATTTTATATCGTAGGAGTCCTTTTAGGTCAAATAGAAAACGCCTCGATAATCATACGATTATCGAGGCGTTTATAGTTTTGGCTGTTTCCTGTAATTCATTTTTTCATCTATCAAGGGACAAATGTTAATCCCCAGTGTAGTTTTTGTCATGGTTAGAGTAAAGACATCTCCGTATTCTTGTTTTAATTAAATGGAACAAGAATAGAAAACCAAATTTCTGCTAACGCAGTACCATGCTACCATGAGGTACGAATTCTGATATCGCAGAGACCAAAATAAATGCTAACTACTTGGAAGCAGATATTGGGTATGCTTTTAACTCAGATGTGAATTTAGGTGGAGCGCTAAATAATGTGTAAGCCTTATTGGGCATAGAAAAAAATCATGATCAAGTAGATTTTAACTTTAGCAGAAGAGGCTTATCTTGTTGCTTATGAAAAATTATCCTTCTACCTTTTTTATCTTAGGTTTGTTTTTCTTTTGTTCTTTTGGATGCACTAAGAAAAGACTTTCAGGAAAAGGCTCAACAACGGACCTAGATGTCATTATTGTAAAACGCCTACCATCTGATAATAAAAATCTCACGCATAATAAATATCCAAAGTGTACAAAAGGATGGGAAAATCATGTTAGAGAAAACATCGTTTTTCCAGAAACCTCAAATATAGATTATACAATCGGATATGTTCCATTGCTTTTTAGAGTAAAGCCAGATAGTACGATTTATGATATTGCGATCAATGAAGCTCCTCGGAGAAAATGGAGCGGAACATTGATCACTGACCCTGATTTTCAAAAAGAATCGCTTCGTCTACTGATGTCTTCAGGGAAATGGTCACCTACGTTAAATCAAGGTGATTATGTAAATCGAGAGGCCACAGCAATTGTTCATTTTTATTACCATAAAGAATATTTTGATCAAGCAACAGAAGCGCTTGTCTTGAATCCAGATGCTAAAGCAAAGTTTGTAGGAGAACAGCGGATTTACGAAAAATTGGTGAATAATAAATTCGGTTGTGATGGTGTTGTAGAGATCATTTTTATTGTAGAAAAAGATGGAACGATTTCTAATGTAGAATGTTTGAATGCAATGGGGAAAACGAATTGTTCTGTTGGGTTGAATGAGTTTGCTAGATTAATACCTTGGAAGGCAGCAATGAAAAACGGAAAGAAAGTAAGAACACAGATGAAATTTAGTATTCATACTTAAATAAGTATTGAAAATAATTGAGATAAAATCTCAATTGGAATGATCATTTAAAGAAGCAAAAGACAATGAATATTAAAAAATGAAAGCCTTGACAAAGATTTGCCAAGGCTTTCTATATACAAGCTATGAAAAATTAATTATTGACCGCAACCTCTGCGGCAGTCGGAGCTCTGAAGATTACCTTTCCATCAAAAACATCCATCACCACACGGCTCTTAGGTTTTATTTCGTTGAGCAACATGTTTTTAGAAATTTGATTCATTACTTTTTTCTGAATCACTCTCTTCAAAGGTCTAGCTCCAAACTCTGGATGAAAGCCTTCCTCGGCCAACCAATCCATTACTTCTTTTGAATACTCTAAAACAATTTCTTGTTCGAGTAAAGTAGCCTTGAGTTGTTCCAGTTGAATCTTGCTAATTTCCCGAATATCTTTTCTCGATAATGGTTGGAACATCACGACTTCATCAATTCGATTTAAAAACTCTGGACGAACGGATTGTTTGAGAATATCAAAAACCAAAGCTTCTGTTTTTTCAATCGTTTCTTCTTGATTAGTCTCTGACATGTTTTCGAAATTTTCCCGAATGACATCAGAGCCAATATTAGAAGTCATAATGACGATCGCATTTTTGAAATTCGCAACCCGACCTTTATTATCAGTCAATCGACCATCTTCTAATACTTGCAGTAAAATATTGAAAACATCAGGGTGTGCTTTTTCGATTTCGTCGAGCAAGACAACACTGTATGGTTTTCTTCGAACAGCTTCAGTCAATTGTCCACCTTCATCATAGCCAACGTAGCCTGGAGGCGCTCCAACTAAACGACTCACTGCATGTCTTTCCTGATATTCACTCATGTCAATCCGAGTCATCAGATTTTCATCGTTGAAAAGATATTCTGCGAGCGCTTTGGCTAACTCTGTTTTTCCAACCCCAGTCGTTCCTAAAAATAAGAAGGAACCAATAGGTCTATCTTTATTAGAAAGTCCGGTTCTACTTCTTCGAATAGCATCGGCGATTGCTTCGACAGCGATGTCCTGGCCAATGACTCTTTTGTGTAATTCCTTCTCAAGGTGGACTAGTTTTTCCCGCTCACTTTGTAGCATTCTGGTTACCGGTACGCCGGTCCATTTGCTTACAATCTCTGCAATATCTTCTGCATCGACCTCTTCTTTGACCAACATGTTTCCACCTTGTTGCATGTCGACAAATTGCTGATTTAAACTTTCGAGAGATGTTTTTAATTCAGGAATTTTACCGTATCGAATTTCTGCAGCCTTACTGAAATCTCCATCTCTTTCTGCACGATTACCTTCTTGAGTAAGCTGCTCTAATTGCTCTTTTGCTTTTTGAACGCCAAGCACTACCTCTCGTTCTGCTTCCCATTTTGCTTTGATGTTATTGCGGTTTTCTTCGAGATTTGCCAAGTCTTTGTTGATGCTAGAAACTTTGCTTTTATCCTTTTCACGTTTCATTGCTTCTCGTTCGATTTCTAACTGACGAATTTTTCTTTCCACTTCATCTAATTCTTCTGGAACAGAATTCATTTCCAAACGAAGTCTTGCTGCTGCTTCATCAATTAGGTCAATCGCCTTGTCCGGTAAAAAACGATCCGTGATATATCGAGTTGATAATTGCACCGCTGCAACGATTGCACTGTCTGTGATGTTGATTTTGTGATAGGTTTCATATCGTTCTTTCAAACCACGTAAAATTGAAATAGAATCTTCTTCGGAAGGTTCACCAACCATCACCATTTGGAAACGTCGTTCTAGTGCTTTATCTTTTTCAAAATATTTTTGATACTCATCCAAAGTTGTAGCACCAATCGCTCGAAGTTCTCCACGGGCAAGAGCAGGTTTTAAAATATTAGCCGCATCCATAGCACCCTGAGTTTTTCCAGCACCAATCAAGGTGTGAATTTCATCGACAAATAAAAAGATATTTCCTTCGGCACTAGTGACCTCGTTGACCACTGCTTTGAGTCGCTCTTCAAATTCTCCCTGGTATTTTGCTCCGGCAATTAAGGCACCCATATCTAAAGCATAAATTTCTTTATCCTGTAAATCTTCTGGCACATCGCCGTTAACAATCCGATGAGCCAGACCTTCGATAATCGCTGTTTTACCAACACCAGGTTGACCAATTAGGATTGGATTATTTTTAGTTCTCCGAGCCAAAATATGTAGGACTCTTCTGATTTCTTCATCTCTACCAATGACCGGATCTAGTTTCCCAGTCCTTGCTCGTTCATTGAGATTTGTAGCATATTTATTCAAAGCGTTATAAGTATCTTCGGCACTAGATGAAGTTACCTTACTTCCTTTTCGAAGATTTTTAATAGCTAGTTTTAATTCTTTTTCTGTGACGCCGCTGTCTTTTAATAATTGCGAAACAGAATCTTTGGTTTTTAAAATACCAAGTAATAGATGTTCTAATGCAACGTATTCATCGCCAAATTCTTTTAGAAAAGTATTTGATTTTTGAATAGCATCAGAAGAAGTTCGAGATAGATATTGATTGCCGCCACTTACCTTAGGATAAGAAATAACAATCGCATCTACTGCTTTTTTTACTGCATCAAAATTGACACCTAATGATTTGAAAATAAAAGGCGTTACGTTTTCGTCAGTATCTAAAATGCCTTTGAGCAAGTGCCCAAGCTCAATGGCTTGACTTTGATTTTCTGTCGCAATTTGCTGTGCTCGTTGTGCAGCTTCTTGAGACTTGATGGTGAAATTATTTAGGTTCATGTTTTATGATTTATATTTTTTAAAACTCTAATTATTGCTAGATCAAAAACTGTTCAAGTATAAAAATAGAGTCATTTTGGCTGATAAAAATAAAACTTGCTGACAAAGTGTCCATGTTGTTATGTTTTAGCCTGAAAGTTTGTCTGGTTTATTTTTTCAAGGTATATGAAAAGTATGTTGTTAGGTTTGATTGGCCTCAAGAGGATCATTGATTTTGATCAAAATGCATATTGTAAAAATATTGAGACCCTAGATCTTAATGATGAAAATCAAAATTCAGGTTGATTATTGTCATAGAAAGTGAAGTGTTTGTTTTACTATTTTTGAATAAAATACTTTAACAGGCATGTTCAATTTTATACAACAAAATAAGAGAGAGGCAATAGTTGTTGTTAAGCTATTTATCATTTCGTTTTTCATTCAAAGTTGTAAAGCTCAGAAAAAGGAAACAGTTGTTCTTGAGAAACCTGAAGTCTCTATTGAAGATATTCAACAAGTAAGTGTTTCATCAAACCTGAAAGAGAACTTTAACAGCACAAGTTTGAACGCATTAGATTTTCGTGTTCCTGCAAAAAAAGTTATGCCAGGGGTTGTGCATATCATTTCTACTTATAAAGGAAAAAGTATTTCTGTAGATAGGTTGGAAATTCCAGATTTTTTTAAAGATTTTTTCGGAGATGATTTTGAACATTTTTTCGATAACCCAAATCAAAATCCAAATCCTCGATCAAGAATGGGAAGTGGATCCGGAATTATCATTACAGATGATGGCTATGTACTTACTAATAATCATGTAATAAAAAATGCGGATGAAATTGAGATTGTATTAAATGACAATCAATCTTTCAAAGGAAAGGTAGTAGGGACTGATTCGGCAACTGATTTAGCTTTGTTGAAATTTGAAGCAGAAAATTTAAAGTTCATTCTTCTTGGAGATTCTGATTCTTTGGAAGTTGGAGAATGGGTGTTGGCGGTTGGGAATCCTTTTAATTTATCTACTACCGTTACCGCTGGAATCGTAAGTGCTAAAGCCCGAAATATAAATATCATTCGAGATCATGCTTCGATCGAATCATTTATTCAAACAGATGCAGCCGTGAACCCTGGGAATAGTGGAGGAGCTTTGGTTAATCTCAAAGGTGAACTTATTGGGATCAATACTGCAATTGCTTCACCGACTGGGGCGTATGCTGGATACTCTTTTGCAATACCCGTAAATATCGCAAAAAAGGTCATTGATGATTTATTGAATTATGGTGAAGTTCAAAGAGCGTATTTAGGCGTTTACATGCGAAATCTTAATAGTGATTTAATGGAAGAACTGGATTTAAAATCCACTCAAGGGGTATACGTGGATAGTATTGTTGAGCATAGTGCTGCTGAAGAGTTTGGTGTTCGAAAGAAAGATGTTATTATAAAAGTAGATAAAGAAAAGATAGAATCCTCGCCTAGACTCCAAGAGGTCATTGGTCGATATCATCCTGGAGATACAGTCACTATCGGTTTGATTAGAAAAGGAGAAGAAAGGACTATAGAGGTAATTTTAAAAGGGAGCAGTTTTGAAGGAGTGGTTTCAAAAGAAAAGCTAGAAAAAGTTTTAAATTCTTTGGGAATAACTGTCGAAAACCTTTCTGAAAAAGAACGAGTGAAAGTAAAAATTGAAGGAGGAGTGAAAGTGACCAATATTTTTCCTGGATTAGTAAAAAAGTATACTGAGATTAAAAAAGGGTTTGTTATTTCAAAATTAAATAATGAAGTTATAAAATCAGTTAATCACTTTGTCGATATATTGGAAAACACTAAAGGAGGAGTACTACTCGAAGGTTTTTATCTGGAAGATTTTAATGAAGTTCACTATTATGCATTTGGTTTAGAGTGAAAATTGTTTCATTGCAATTGAAACCGAATGAATTGATATCTTTCTTCTTTAAATAACCTTTATGATGAAAATAAAAAAAAGAGTTTAATGAGAATCATTTCCCATAAGTCTTGATTCTAATATTTTGAATAAAAAAACATAAAATGGAAAAATTAAAATCACTCAAAGGTATTTGGCTAGACAGTAAGCAGGCTGTAATTGTTTCTTTTCAAAATGATGAAGCTAAAACAGAAGTAGTGCTTTCTAATATTGATGACTTTCATGCAATCGGAGGAACAAGATCTAAAACTCCTTGGGGCCCAATGGATACGAATCCAGAGAAGAAATATGAAGAGCGAAAGAAGCATCAACTACGAAAATATTTTGACGAAGTACTGAGAAAAGTTGAAGGAGCGAAAGCGCTTTATCTTTTTGGACCAGCAAGTACGAAAAATCAACTGAGCGAAAGTATTGCTGATCGCCATCAATTCAGAGGTTGTAAAGTGACAGTAGAAAGTGCCGATTCTATGACCGAACCTCAGAAGATTGCCCGAGTAAAAGAACATTTTGATCTTGATAGCTTGCTAAACAAACATCCTAAATAATTCAATTGTTTTTCGACCTGCTCTAAAATTATGAACGGTATTAAGCATCCAACCGACTACTATATTTCTCGTAAAGAAAAACTACTAAAGCAATTCAAAAAAATTGTTAAGGTAGTTTCGTGGCAACTTGAAATTGAATTCTCCAGTAATTTTGCTAGAAAAGTTTTTGCAAAAGCGGAAAAAGAATTTGTAAAAATAATTCCCAATATCCCTTACATCGGAGGTGCGAAAAACCCGTTTACTCAAACGGTGGTTTTAAGTGCTATCAGTCTTTCTTTTTACCTTTCTTTACGAACGTTTTTAAAAAATAAAATATTAGCGAAGCAGCTTACATTCATGCTGGTTCGAGGATTTATGCAAGGTGGTAAAGGGAAAAAAAAGAAGCTGTGGTTGCTTTCGAAATTAAACAAAATTCGTTTCCATAAGTTGGCTAAGAGATCCCAGGAAAGAGAATTTCCCGATGATTATGTTTTTGATTTTTTAAAAGGAAAAGATGAAGCTTTTGATTTTGGATTGAACTATACGGAATGTGCGGTTTGTAAAATGAATGATCAAATAGGAGAAGAAGATTTTACAGAAGTGATTTGTGCCGCGGGATGTATGCATAATGATTTTGAAGAAATGGGCTTTAAAAGAACAAAGTCACTCGCTAGTGGAGATGATCATTGCGATTTTAGGTTTTCTGAAAAGAGGACAACCAAGATTGCGCTCCCAAAATATTTAAAAAGATCTAAGATTAAAAAGAACTTTCCAAAAGTATTCTCCTCGCTAAAGAGCAGCATGTAATAACTCAAATTGCAATCATAAAATCAGAAAAAGGAGGTTTCTAAAATCTTAATGCTTGGCTAAGGTGTTATGAAAATTGATAGGGAAACTCTATTCGGTGGTTTATGATACTTACTTAATCCTAGAAAACCCCATTAAATTTCAAAATCAAAGCCATAAAAATGCGATTTTCAAAAACTCTACTCCTCAGTTTGTGTCTACTTTTTATTTTCTCCTCATCAATTTTTTCGCAAGATTCTAAAAAACTACATTCCGTATTTTTTTTTGGAAATCTAACGGATATTGAAAATACTACCTCATTTTCTCAAGGGTTAAAAGCTCAATTCTCTAAACTCAATACTCCATTCACGCTGGTCGTAAATGGGGATTTAGTCGATGAAAAAATTGGAGAGACTACTAGTGAAGCGCAATTGAAAAAGATATACGATTTGATTTCCATGATGGAATCTTTTCCTGATGGACATCTTATTTTGATTCCCGGAGATCGTGATTGGAACAAAGGGAGAAAAGGAGGAGAAAAGAGTCTCAAAAACCTAGAATCAAAGATCAAGAAATATCTGGCTGCTCGAGATTTTACACAAACCAGCTGGGCAATAAAAAAAGCCTGCCCTGGGCCGACGGTGTTTGAAGTCAACGAAGGCTTGACAATAATTACGCTTAATTCTCAATGGTGGAATCATTCTTTCGATAAACCTCGACCTGCTGATGGTAATTGTAAATTTATCACACCGACCCATTTAAAAGAAGAGTTAGAAGATATCATCGATGATAATCATGATAAAAATGTTTTAATCTTTGGACACCATCCGATCGTTTCACTTGGGAATTATGGAGGATACTTTTCCTTTTTTGACCAACTAAAACCCTTTCCTGTTTTGGGAAGTTTTAATACCGCATTCCATGCCAATGTCGGAGGAAAAAAAGATCTGGCGAACCCTAAATTAAAAGAATTCAGAGAAGACATTTACAATCTGTTATTTTTTCATAGCAATTTGATTTTTGCTTCTGGACATGAAAAAAATCAGCAGATTATCAGCGGAGGAAATAACTACGTTCTGAATAGCGGTGCTCCAACTAAATCGAAATATGTAGCTGATCACGAAAGAGCTTTGATGAGTAAAAAAGCGGCAGGGATAATGTTGCTGGATTATTATAAATCAGGGAAAGTGGTTTCTTCTTTTTTAAAAATAGATAATCAAAAACAGTCTTTTGGGAAAGATGAATCTCATGTTTTATTCCACTCCTTATGCGAAATTAATGATGGCGGAAAATTAATGAATAATTCGTATGTTCCTTGTCGACCAAAGCAAGAAGCTGATCTGGAAATGTCAAGTACTTATAAAGGATTGACGAATGTCATAGCAGGAAAAGAATATAAAGCAAATGCCTGGAAAAAGATTTGGTTAGGAAAACATTATCGAACAACATGGAATACTCCAGTGCAAGTGCCTTATCTGGATTTAGACCATACCTTTGATGGTTTGACCGCTTTTAATAAAGGTGGCGGTAGACAAACGACTTCCCTGAAATTCAAATCCAGAAATGGAACCCGATATTCTTTTAGGTCCGTCAATAAAGATCCATCCAAAGCACTCAATTATAAATTGCGACCTACCTTTATTTCGGCTCTTTTAAGAGATCAAACTTCTACTCAACAACCATTCGGTGCCATGGTAATTGCTCCATTATTAGATGAATTAAATATTCTTCATGTAAGCCCAAAGCTTTATGTTTTGCCAGATGATAAAAAGCTGGGACCTTTTCAAAAAAAATACGGAAATCTATTTGGGATGCTGGAAGAGAATCCAGGGAAACGGAATTATTATGGGAACTATTTTGCCAATGCAGACGAAGTCGTTAAGAGCACAAAGCTCTTTAGGTATTTTTATAAAAATCAAAAAAAGAAAGTTGATCCATCGGAATTTATTCGTGCAAGGCTTTTTGATATTTGGGTTGGTGACTGGAGTAAGCATGAGGACAATTGGAAATGGGCTGCCTTTGATCAGGAAGATGGCTGGCGGATTTTTAGACCGATTCCAAGAGATCGAGATCATGTATTTTCTCGCCAGGACGGAGTGATTCCCTGGTTGGCAGATCGAAGGTTTGGGATTGCTGCTATTGAAAATTTTGGGAAAAAGATAGGAGATATTCAAAGTCTTACCTGGCAAGCGAGACACTTGGATCGCTTTTTAGCTTCAGAGATTTCGAAAGAGCAATTTGTCAAAGAAGCGAAATATATTCAAGATAATATTTCAAGCGAAGATATTGAAAATGCAATTCGAAAGATGCCTCCAGAGGTTTATGAAAAATCAGGAAAGGAGATCGAAGAAAAATTAAAAAACAGAATCAAGGAGTTGGATGACGCGGCCTTAAAATATTATGCCTTGCTTGCCAAAGAGGTAGAAGTTTTAGGATCTACCAAGGATGAATATTTTGTAGTCATTTATGAAAAAGATAAAGTGAACGTAAAAATTTTTATCAGTGACGGTGGGACAAAGACGAATGACCTTTTGTACGACCGAATTTTTTATCCAAAAGAAACCGAAGAGATTCGATTATTTGGATTAGGAGGTGACGATGTGTTTGATATAAAGGGAAATGCTAAAAGATCGAAGATTAAAGTTCGAACTTTTGGAGGCCCTGGTGATGATCATTTTAAAGACGTGGCAGGAACACCGAAGACCTTGGTCTACGATAAAGGAAAAGGAACAAAATACGAATTGAAAGGAGGAGGGAAGGTAGCGGATCATTGGAATAAAGAACTCTATGAATACGATTTCAATCGTTTTGAATATGATCGGCATATCCCTTTGGTTTATCTTGGGTACAATAGATTTAGTGGATTTGGAATTAATTTAGGGGCCTTGCTCAATTTTAAATCATTTGAAAAAGATGAGTACAAAAGTAAACATAGATTTAATTTTGGATACACCACAGAAAAGAATTTAACCGCTAGTTATTCTGGTCGATTCCATCAGGTATTTAGAGATTGGGATTTTCAATTTAATGGATCATTTGCCGATGCTGATTTTTATAATTATTTCTATGGACTTGGAAATAGTTCTGTCAAAAAAGATTCTTTATTCGATGAAGATTTTTATAAAGCAAAGATGAGAACTTTCCAATTTACTGTTGGTGCTATTAAAGATTTTTGGAACGAAAGTGCTTTTAGCTTTTCGGTAGGAGTAGAGAGAAATGAATCAGAGATTTTGGAAAACACTTTTTTGAGTGTTCAGAATGGGGACGTTTTTGGTTCGGGGCTCAAGCTTAGTTCTGTCCCTGCACAAGCGAAATTGGATATTGATTTTCGAGATTCCAAAGGACTGCCATATCGAGGGATACGTGCACTTTTAGAATATCAAAATAATACGATACTGACTGGAGATAATCAGAACTACGGAGTGGCAAAAGGAGCGGTAGATTATTATGTATCGAGCCGAACTAAAAACCCTTTAACCTTAGGGCTTCGAGGAGGAGGAGCGATAAGTCATGGTGATGAAATCCCTTGGTATGATTTGCCAACACTTGGCGATCGGAATGGATTACGAGGGTATTTTGAAAATCGTTTTACAGGAACTGCCAGTGCTTTTTTTAATGTTGAATTGCGGTATCAGTTATTTGAAAAACATACTTCTGTTGTTCCTGTCAAGGTTGGGGTCAAGGTTTTTTATGACCGTGGCCGGATTTATCTTGATGGTTCGGATGAAACGAATGAGTGGCGATACGGTTATGGTTTTGGTTTTTACATTGTACCACTTGATGAAGGTTTGACGGTTTCTCTTTCTGCAAGTTTCTCGGATGAGGAGCGTTTTTATCCTGCGATAAGTATTGGTCGAGCATTTCGATAAAATGAACTTTTTCAAGAATATGATCTGATATTGTTTGCAGAGTACTGATTGCTAGTTGTTTATGTTTCGTCGATTCTTTTTGAATATTTTCAATTAAAAAATCCCGAAGGATTTTACATCCTTCGGGGCAACAAACAAAACGAAAAACCAATTTTTATGATCAAAGTAAAAGCTTTTAAAAAGCTTTTAAAAAGCTTACTTGATCGCAATTTTTTTAGCTGTCTTTTTCTTAACTATTTTTGCTTTTGGAACATTGACAGTAAGAATACCATCCTTATAGCTAGCCTTGATTTCAGATTCTTTTATTGCTTCTGGTAACCAAAAAGACCTGGAAAAAGAACTGTAACTGAATTCCTGACGAGTATAATTTTCAGTTTCTTCTTTATCTTCTTTTTTAGTTTTAGCGCTAATCGTTAATACACCTTTATCGACTTCTATTTCAAAGTCTTTCTTGCTCAATCCTGGTGCAGCAACTTCCAAGCAGTAACTTTTATCTTCGTCTTTGACATTCACTGAAGGGAAGGCAGTGCCGTTGCGCCATTTTTTTAATAAAGCATTATCATCTTCAAAAAAATTATCGAAGACAGAATTAATTACTGGAAACATACCATTTCTTTTTTTTCTTTTGATAAGAGACATAATAGGAAATTTAATGGTTTGATAAAATTTTATTTTCTATTACAAATTTAAGAGGAAGAAAAGGTATTCGAAATGATCTGAATCAGTTTGGCTTTTGATACTGATCAATTAGGTTTATCGAGGCCTGTCATTAATCACTTATTGAATTGATTATTCTCATTACTTAGTTTGAAATTAATATTGATTTTTGAAGAGATACTAATTTTGGTATTGTGAAAATTATCCATTATGAAAAACAAAGAATATTATAAAAACAGGTTTGAAGAATCGGATGAAAAATTTAAATTTTATATCCATCTTTTTATTTACATAGCAATGAGCATCGTTTTTATTGTTTTCAACTTGAGTTCTACCCCTGAAAGTTTATGGTTTCAATGGCCAATAATGGGCTGGGGAATTGGTGTAGTTGTTCATGCATTGAAAGTTTTTGTTTTTTCAAAAAGAATGAATATAGATTAAATTCATGTCAGACTTTTCAAAAAACGAAATAAAGGTCGACGCTCTTCTTCCTGAGGCTATGGCCGAAAAGGCAGAATCGGTCGGTGTGTCAAAAGCAAAAATGGGTTTTACTAAAACTTTTATGCTTGCTATTCTCGCAGGAGCTTTTATTGGTTTAGGAGCTATCTTCGCGACTACCGTTACGACTGGTTCAACGATGTATTGGGGAATGACAAAGCTCGTTGGTGGATTAGCTTTTAGTTTAGGTTTGATCTTGGTGATTGTTGCGGGAGCAGAATTGTTTACTGGAAATAATTTGATCAGTATGGCTTGGGCTAGTGGAAAAATTAAGACTAGTCAACTGCTCCGGAACTGGGGAATCGTTTATCTAGGAAACCTAGTCGGTGCTATTTCTTTAGCGGTTCTGATGATCATTGCTCAGCAATATATGTTTTCAAATGGAGCTGTTGGATTAAATGCTTTGAATATTGCTGCTGCAAAATGTAGTCTGGGTTTTACACAAGCCATTGCTTTAGGGGCGCTCTGTAATATCTTAGTTTGCTTAGCGGTTTGGTTGTGTTTCAGTGCTCGATCAACGACTGATAAAATATTGGCGATCATATTTCCAATCACTGCATTTGTTGCTGCTGGTTTCGAGCACAGTATTGCCAATATGTATTTTGTTCCTAAAGGTTTAATGATAAAAACATTTGCGAATGATGCTTTTTGGTCTTCTGTCGACCGCCTTCCTTCAGACTATATTCAATTGACCTGGAGTAGTTTTTTAACAGACAATTTATTGCCAGTGACGATAGGGAATATTATTGGAGGTGCTTTAATGGTTGGAATGGTTTACTGGTTTATTTTTCTAAAACAGAGGAGAAATATAAGTTGAATGATTTTTTAAAAAAGAAAATCCTTATGTCGAATATAGTTATAAATACAGGAGATCAACAACACAAATATTGTCAAAGTTGTGGAATGCAAATGAGTAAAGACCCGAAAAAAGGTGGTACCAATATAGACGGTTCAAAAAATGAAATGTACTGTAGTTATTGTTTCGAAGGTGGACGATTTAGAGAAGAATCTTTGACTGTCGATGGGATGAAAGAAAGAGCGAAAAGGAAATTTAAGGAGATGGGGTTTCCTAGTTTTTTGGCTGGTTTTATGACTAGAGGTATTCCAAATTTGAAACGCTGGAAGGCGAAGGGATAATTATCGTTGATTCTCTAAAGTATAATTATCGATCCTATTATTTTAAATATTTTTGAAACCACTCCGCTGCTAGTTCTGCTACTTCTTCTAATTTTCCCTCTTCTGGAAATAGATGAGTCGCATTAGGAATCAATTCCATTTTTTTAATTCCAAATAAGTTTTGATAAGCCTGATCATTCAATTGGAGAACTAATTTGTCTCGCTCTCCAATGACTAGAAGAGTTGCTGCGTTTACTTTTTCTAAAAAAGGCATAGCAAGATCAGGTCTTCCACCTCTTGATACAACCGCTTTGATGACTGGCCCTAGAAGAGCAGCAGCTTTTAAGGCGGAAGCAGCTCCAGTACTTGCACCAAAAAAACCAATGGCTAATCCTGTAGTTTGTGGAGATTGCATGATCCAGCTACTTACTTCTATCAATCGACCGGTTAATAGATTGATGTCAAATCGATTTCCGTATATTTTATCTTCTTCCGGACTTAGTAGATCGAATAGGAGCGTTGCAAAACCTTTCTCTTGAAGGATCTTTGCGACCTGCTGGTTTCTTGGACTATAACGGCTGCTGCCACTTCCGTGGACAAAAATGATAATGCCTTTTGCGTATTCTGGAACAACAAGAATTCCTGATAAATTAACTGAATCTGTTTTAATTATTATCTCTTTGGAGTCAGTAGTATTATGCATGTCTTTTTGATTTAAATATGCAAAAAATACTACTTTGTATTCAATGATGTGTATCAATTCCTGCATTGAGTTTTTGCAAGTCAAAAAAAAGAAGGCAATTGATAAGGATCAATAGACGAAATGATGGCGATCAATGGATAGAGTGTTGAATCGTTTTATCTTTGAATTATCAAAAAAAAAATAGACTAAAAAGTTAGTCTAAAGAAATCAAAGGAGTTGAGATTTTCAAGCGTTCCTCAGACGTACTCCCAATCTCTCTCAAGCGTTCTCTCTTCAATATAGAAAAAGTCAATTCCTTTGAAAAATATCGAATCATGAAAAATAAATCAGGCCGGTTTTCGGCTAGGCAGTAGTTAATGTGTCTTTTGGAAGATATTAGTTCTTCGGAATCAGGATCGGAAAAAAGTAAATGTTGGTGAAGTCAAATTCTTATTCTTTTGGTTGTTCACAACTCTTAAGATGATGATGAAGGTTTGTTATTCTTGATTTGAGATTTTACAGTATTTTCGGATGTTGTAAAATGAAACGGGAATCTTCTTTCAAGGGGATTCTCGTTTCTGTTTTTGAAGGGGTTTAAATACTGCTTGAATATTCTCTTCAAGTATTTCAATCAAGGCGAAGCACATTAAAGACAATTCTTACTCTTAAGGCTAGTATTACGATTTCAATGATTGTATATGAGACGTTCGATAACACTTGGGAGAAAGTGTTCCCTAGGAATATTTTCTATGTCAAGTTTTTGTAAATTAATAAAACAAGGCAATTGATAAGGATTAATAGACCAATTGATGGTGGTCAATGTAAAGAGCTTTGATATTGCTTATCTTTGAAACAATATATAAAGCTAGAACTAAAAAAAAATAGCTAAAAAGTTAGCCTAAAAAATCAAAGGGATTGACATTTTTTTTAATAGTTTTTTAGTGTAAATCTGACCTCTCCAAAGTGTTTTCCTTCAGTAAATTAAATATCAATTCCTTTGAAAAAATTAAATCAAGAAAAAATCAGACAGGATTGCTGTCAGGCATCATTGATGTGTCTTTTGGAAGATGCTAGTTCTTCGGAATCAGGGTCGGAAAAAAGTAAAAGTTGGTGAAGTCAGATTCTTATTCTTTTGGTTGTTTACAATTCTTAAGATGATGAAGGTTTGTTATTCTTGATTTGAGATTTTACAGTATTTTCGGATGTTGTAAAATGAAACGGGAATCTTCTTTCGAGGGGATTCTCGTTTCTGTTTTTGACGGGATTTAAACACAATTTGAGTGTTCTCTTCAAGTATTTCAATCACGATATTATATTAAATATAATTAGTATTTCTAGGGCTAATATCACGACTCCAATGATCAATATAATGTTTTGGGAACAGTTGGGATAAGGTGTTCCTAAAAATGTTTTAAGCGAATGGTTTCTGCCTGTATAGAGCGACATGACTCTTTCAGTTGTATTGTTAATTTTTGTTAAGTAGAGTATTGATTTTAATCAATTTTGAAGCTGACCATCGTCAGCAGAAAACATTCAGTTTTTTTGAAAAATTAGAGATGATGTGGATAGTAATTACCATAACTATTGCGTACCTGATTTTTTTAATATCAGTGACCATTACAATGATTTTAGAAAATAAAGCACCTTCTACTACATTGACTTGGCTTATGTTTATTTTATTCGTTCCATTGATTGGCTTAGTCTTTTATTTTTTTTTTGGAAAAAATTATAGGAAGAATAAGATGTTTAAAATCAAAAAGAGTAAAGATCATGATATTTATGAAAAGCATGCGAATCATATTTTTCATAATTTAGATAAGCTTAAGCTTTTCGAGTTGGCTCCTGTTCAAAAAAAAGAACGACTGATAAAGTTACTTTTAAATAATAGTAAGGCTAATCTAAGCGGAGGTAATCAAGTAGAAGTTTTGAATGATGGATCAGCTACATTTGATTCTATTTTTGCTGCATTGGAAACTGCACAAGATTATATTCATATTCAGTATTATAAAATCGAAGAAGGGGTTTTGCTAAATAAATTTATTAAGGTATTGAGTGAAAAAGCTAAAGCAGGATTGAAGATTCGGATTATTTATGATGCGGTTGGGAGTTGGAAATTGAGTAAAGGTTTTGTTGAGGAAGTCAAAATGATGGGTATTCAGATTGTTCCTTTTATGCCTGTTCATTTAGGTAAGTATGCCAATAAAGTGAATTTTAGAAACCATCGAAAAATTATTATTGTCGATGGGAAAATTGCTTTTACTGGAGGACTTAATGTGACGGATAATTACCTCGAAAAAGAAAATAGCGAAAATTATTGGAGAGATACTCACCTTCGTATTGTAGGAAACGCTGTATATAATTTGTGTATGGTTTTTTTAACCGATTGGTATTTTGTTAGTGGAGAATATCTTTTTGAGAAGGAAAATTTTGAACATATTGAAAAAGAAGAAGGGGTTCCCGTTCAGATTGTAACCAGTGGACCGGACTCTGATTATTCGAGTATTCAGCAGGAGTATTTTTCCTTGATTTCAAATGCTGAAAAATATGTTTATATATGGACACCGTATTTCGTACCAGGAGAAAAAATTATGTTTGCCCTCAAGATCGCTGCACTAAGTGGAGTGGATGTCCGGATTATTTTACCAGAAGATTCAGATTCTAGTATATTGAAATGGAGTACAAGGGCTTATGTTGAAGAATTGTTGAAATCAGGAGTGAAAATTTATTTTTATAAAAAAGGGTTTATGCATAGTAAAGTTTTGGTTTCTGATGATTTGGTAGCGAGTATCGGAACAGCTAATGTCGATGAAAGAAGTTTTGATAATAATTTTGAAGTCAATGCTTTGATCTATGACGAAGCAATTTGCAAAGAATTAAAATTGCAATTTGCGATTGATCAGTCGGATTCTGAGCCAGTACTTTATGGTGCATTTAAAATGCGGCCAAAGCAGGAAAGGTTAAAAGAATCAACTGCAAAACTATTAAGCCCTTTGCTGTAATAGGTTTAAAATTTGGTAGTGCTGTTCTATGTGTTGACACGATGGATAAAACCTCTGGAATTACTTTGAGTAAAATCCTGGAGGTTTCTCAGAACATCAACATTTGAAGGAACACTACCTAAAATTTCAAGATATGGAAATTCAAACCTCATCAAAAGATACGTCAGAGTTATTAGATCGTTTGGCAAAAAAAATGAAAACGAAGGTCATACATGACTATGCAGAATGTGAATTAAAAATCCCTGCCAAATTTGGCAAAGGAAGTATTTATAGTTTTGAGTATGATGGAGTAAGTATGCTGATGTTTAATGCATTTTTAAAAGAAGATTTGAATATCGTTTTTTTAGCATCGAAAGAGCAACCGTTAAGGGTGAGTTATTGTGTGAAAGGAAATATTCGCCATGTTTTTTATAATAGAAAATTGAGCTGTACTCTGGAGGAACACACGGGAAGTATCACTGCTAATCCAAGTCAACATAATGAGTTATTTTATTATCCTGCTCAGACACAGTTGTCGCTGACGCTGTTACAAGTTAATCGTAAAAAATATTTTCATCGGATAGAAGATGAACTTCCATCTTTGCCGACACCTTTGGCTAATGCCTTTTTGGATTTAAAAGCTAAAGAAACATTCTTTTATCGCAGCAATTATGATGTAGGACTTATTGATTGCATCGAGAGTATGGAGCGTACTGATAAAAAAGGGATGATTCGTTCCTTGTTTATGGAAAGTAAAGTGCTTGAGTTGTTTTATCTGAGCATCAAAAGGTACGAAGAAGATTTTGAGTTTCCATCGAGGCGAAGTTTACTGAAAAAGAAGGATCAGGAATTAATACTAAAAGCGAGAGATTTCTTGGTTAAAGATATCTCGAAAAACATTACGATTCCGGAGCTTGCTAAAAAAGTGGGGATTAATCAGCAGAAATTAAAAACCGGTTTTAAAAGCATTTTTAATAAAACGATTGCAGCGTATTTGCTAGAGGAACGTCTGGAAAAAGCTCGCCAGTTATTAGTAACTGGCGCTCTGACGGTCAGGGAAGTCTCCGAGCATATCGGGTATGCTAATCAGAGTCATTTTGCTCGTCGTTTCAAAGAGAAATATGGCTTGCTACCTAAGGAGTTTATGAATAAAAATAAACATTAATATAGATGATAGATTCCTTTGCTCATTTTTAAATTGATCTACAAAAGTGTATGGTGGATTGAAGTGATAGAAGTCAGATTTGATTTTATTATAAATTTAAATACTTCTGATCAGGCTGTTTTTTCTTCCGAAAATGTTGCGAATAGTTGATGTCTTTAGTCGTTCTTTGTTAAGGAAACATTCGCTAATCATAGTGTGTGGATGTTTTTTAGTTTTATTCTAAAAGGCTAGTGTTGTAATTATTGAGAGAGTAATTATAAAGAGAGTAATTAAAAGAGTCTTTTAGATTTAACAAAAGGGAGATTAAGGATAGCTAAATAGAAATTTCATTCTGTTTTGCTATCCTTTTTTTTGTTTATAACATAGGTGAATGTACGCATATCTACCGTTCGGAAGGGCGAAATTATAAAGTCTTTTCGGTTAGTTTTAGATGTCTTTCAGAGTAATTGATAAAATTCAAATTGCCAATTGACCTAAAACATATGAGTGAGAATGGTTTGTTTCTATATTTGAAGAGAAAATAGAACCTGTCGAAATTGGCTCTTTCGCCATCAAAAAACAAAATTTGGACAGGTTTTAATTACCTCATTTAAAATTGACCATTATGAAAAAATTAATTAAAGTCACCTGTTTGTTTATCGTCTTAGTACTTGCGAATCAGGTGTATGCACAAACCTCCAAACTAGGTGTCAGAGCTGGTGTTAATGTAGCAACGATGAGTGAAAACCCTTTTGAATATGCTTCGACAGAGATGGAAAAAGATTACACTGTAGGTGCTAATGTTGCTTTGTTTCTAAATCTTCCGGTTACCCATACTTTTTCTATTCAACCAGAATTGCAGTGGATTCAAAAAGGGATTCAATCCGAAATGACCTCAGCTGATGATATGGAAGTCAAAATGGTTTATCGAACAAATTATTTCGAAATTCCGGTACTTGCTCGTGTAGATATCGCTGCTGCAGAAGTAGTAAGTTTTAATGTCTTTCTAGGACCAAGTATTGGTTATGCAACGACTAAAAAATACATTGGCAAGAATGCCAAGTTAGGTACGGAAGATCCAATAGAAAAAGGAGATTTTAAAGAGAATGTAGAATGGGATGATGAGTATGGTGCAAATGGTACTGTAGATAATCGTTGGGATTTTAGCGCTGTTGCAGGAGTTGGTCTGACGATAGATGCGATCTTTGGAGATTTTGTGATCGATGCAAGGTACAATATGGATTTTAATGATGCGGTTACTTATGAAAAAGATCCAAGTCCTTATCCGGATAAATTTACAAACCGAGGAATCAGTGTAACTGCTGGTGTTGCATTTCCTTTTTAAATATAATCTTGATTAATTTCGATTAACGTTATTCGGAGTTCTTTGCAAAGAAAACCGAATAACGTTTTTGTATTAGATTCGAGAGTTCAGTCTCTTTTAAAAATCTCACTGAGGAATCTCCACACTAAAAGTAGTCCCTTCATTTTCTTTGCTTTCAAAACTTATGCTTCCATTCATTAAGTCAAGGTATCGTTTGACGATGGTAAGTCCGAGGCCAGTGCCTTGGATGGAGGTAGCGTTGGTTGCTCGGAAAAAACGAGAGAACATATGCTCTTGATCTTCATGCGGAATTCCCATTCCATAATCTTTAACCTCTATTTTTAGAATATCATCATTACATTCAGAACTTAGCTCTACATCGGTTCCGTTAGGAGAATACTTTACTGCGTTTGACAGTAAATTCAGCAAGATGTTTTTGACAAGATGTTGATCGATTTTCACAATGCCTTTTCCGGAATGTTTATAGGTGATTTGTTGTTCGTCTGTAGTTAGTAAATTTACTTCATCTAGCAAGACGGATGAGAAATCTTGAAAATCTACTTCAGCTATGCTAGAAGTGATTTTCCCGGATTCCAGTTTTTCCAAAGAAAGGAGATCGTTTAGAATTGATGTAAGATTATCAACGGAAGATTTAATGCGTTGGACATGCTTCATCCGTTTGTCCTGTTGTTCTGTTTTTTCATATCTACTAATTAGATCAGCAGAAGATAGAATAGAGCTTAATGGTGTTCGAAACTCATGAGAAGCCATGGAAACGAACCGAGATTTTAATTCGCTTAACTCTTTTTCTTTATAAAAAGCGAGTTCAATTTGCGCTCTGTTTTCCTCTAGTTGCTTTGTTCGTTCTTTTACTTTTTCCTCTAATTCTTCAGAGTAGTCAATGAGGTGTTTTTCGTAGTTTTTCTGTTGATTGATATTTATAATAATGGCAACAAAAACAGGTTGATTGCCCAGTCGGGAATATTGTAAATGAACTTCTACCGGATAAGTGGTTTGATCTTTCCGCTGATGGACGGTTTCAAAAAGAAGTTTATCTTCTTCTCCATTTAAAAGAGGAGCAATTGTTTGAGTAAACTGATCTAGATCAAAATCAGGTTTTATATCAACAGGTGTTATCTGTTGTAGTTCCTCTAGGCTGTAACCCATGTTTTGTCTTGCTCCTTTATTGACCTGAATGAACTTCAATGTTTCTGCGTGGAAAATATAAATTTCATTTAGAGATTCTTCTACAATTTTTGAAATATCATCACTGATCTTTTTTGCTTCTACTAAATTAGTAACATCATTGATGTAAGCGATTGCATAAGGTTCTCCATGGAAAGTCATATGACTGAGACTTATTTCAATAGGAAATTGAGTACCGTCTTTTTTTTGACCAAACAATTCCAAATTAGCTCCCATCGCTCGGGGAGCTGGTTTTTTGTGGAAGCTCGTTCTGTGTTGAACATGTCGAGTTCGAAAAGATTCGGGTAATAATTCTTCTATATTTTTATCCTTTAGCTCTAAGTCGTTATAACCAAAAAGCTTTTCTATATATGGATTGTGTTCTATAATCACACCTTCTTGATTAGCAACCAGGATGCCGATGGTAGCTTCTTCAAACAGTGCCTGCAGAATAGTTTTCTTTGGCATTAAGCAGTTTCTTTCAATAGTTTTTTAATAATGTTGAGTAAGTCAGAAGTGTCAAACGGTTTGGTCAAATAGTAATCTGCTTTTGAATCCTTACCCATTGCAATGTCTTTTTCCTGAGCAGAGGCCGTAAGGAAAACAAAAGGAATCTGATGAGCCGTATTGTGATTTTTTAAAGATTCTAAAACTTCATAGCCATTTTTGACAGGCATTGCGATATCACACAAGATAATATTTGGAGATTCACTCAACGCTTTCTTAATACCAATAGACCCGTTTTCGGCAGTGATAACATTATAATTAGAAAGGCTGAATATCTCTTCTAGGTTCTCTCTGATATCGTCATTGTCTTCAATGATAAGTATCTTTTTCATAGTTTGCTGATTAACCTTGGAAGGTATATGTTTAATAGGATAATTGTATGGGTTTTACAATATAATAAATTTTGGAATAATTTTAGAAAAAATAAGCAACTTCTATGAATATGTGTTTAACGTATTTTTAATAGATTCATAAAGATATGTGGGTTTAAAAGAATTAAAAAACCATTAGCTGAATTATTTCAACTAATGGCAATTCGCATTAAATAATAAAAAAACAAGATCTTTTATTCTGGTTTTAAGGTAAGCGATTTACTCGTTCCGAATTAAGGTTTTTGTTTTCGAAATCGGCCATCAATCTACTCATGATATCATAAGGAGTAATGAGCCCAACTAGTGCTCCTTTGTCATCAATAACAGGCATCGCTCTATATTGATTATCCAATAGATAATTGATTGCTGTTTTTATAGGCAATGCAGAATTGATCGTTATTGGATCTTTGGTCATAATATGTTGTGCAAGCAATTGATCATCTGTTGAAGGGAAACCAGAGACTCGAGCATAATCTTCCGTACTGACAATTCCTTTGATGTCACCAAGATTGTTTTCGACAAGGATGTGATGGATGAGTCTTCGTTTGAATAATTTTTTTAATTCACTGACAGGGGTTTCTTCTTTGACAATCGTCAAGCGAGAAGACATGATGGTTTCTATTTTATCTTTTAAGTTCATGATGCGGTTGTATGATTATTACTTTTGAAATGAGAAATTGAAGGTATTGTTTTTTTGACTTCGTAGTATAGTTTCTATTTTATTGATTAGTTGGGATGTAACATCAGGGCTTGTTTCCAAAACGGAAGCTCCGGTGATGGCATCAATGCCTTCCATTTTATAAGTACCGTTGCCAGAGGTAGTGAGTACAGCAAGACGATCAAGATTGGGTAATCTTTTAATGAATTTTTTGACAGATGTTGGAGGAGCTGAAAACTCCCAAGTATGTATGAGGCATACCGCATTCCAATCATTGATATCTATGTCTTTGAGTTTGTAAACATCAATAACTTTTATAAAAATATTCTGATCGTCAAAGTGGTCAATAATTCCTGATACGACTGTGTCTTTAAATTCACTTCCTTGAGTGGCGATCAACAACTTTGTAGAAGATTCCGGTTTATTTACATCGAAAGATCTTGCTTCCTTCATAGTGTAGGTGTAGGTATACCAAGTTCCAAAAGTGATGACTCCAAGTAGGAGAGCGATTGCTGTTTTTGTTAAAATGGATTTGTAAGATTTCATTTTAATTTTTTTTTAGTAGACGAAAGGAATTAAGCTGAACCTGTTTGATATTCTACACTTTTCATAAATAATTGATCCCGGCTATAGGGATGAAAATGTGTTGAAAAATGTGGGATATCTTGAAAAAACAGATTCAACTTAATTTAGTCCGATAACTTATATAAAGGTAGAGAGAAACGCATGTTAATGCACTGATTAATGACATAGTCGCATTTGATAATTGTCAAAATGAAAAATGCCCTAGTTTTCAAAATAGAAAACTAGGGCAACAGGTATACTTATGATAGAAAAATAATTAGCTAATTTTTAAAGATCAATCTTTTATTTGTGCCAGAATCGGAACCCATTCAATTTGCTTTTTATTTGACCTTTTTTGGTCATTACTTCCTTTGTGATCCAATAACTTAAAACCATGATCAGCAGGGTTTTCTTGTTCAATAGGATAAATAGTAATTCGGTCTTCATCATCTTCGCTGGGGATTTTATTTATATTATTTCCAGGAGTAGAATCAGGGTCAGACTGATCGGAGGTTTGTATTTGAGCGAAGACCACTTTTGGGCCTTTGTTGTCAATGGCAAATAAATTTAAAGAAAGGCTTACTATTTGACCAACCTCAAGCTTGCCAATGTTCCAGATTTTAAACTGCAAATTATATTCACCTTGTGAAGCATCGTTAGATGAATGGACCATGCTTTGAGGTAATGAGAATCTCACGCTTACATTGTTTGTTTCGATAGGCCCAAGATTTTGAACATGAACATTATAGAGGACATGGTCGTAGATTTCATACTCAATATTTTCAGGGATGATTAAAATCTCCAGATCAGAGTTGGCAGCTAGATTTAAATATCCAAAGACACTAAGGATGATGATCGGACTGTTTCTTCTTGTAAAAAGAGAAGCGATGATTGAGCCAAGGATTAAGTGAAGGAGTTTCTTTTTCATGCTGGATCTTGGTTTGTAGAACTTGAAATCTCGGTTTTAGTCTTCGGTTTTATGAGCAGCAAAACGGTGATAGGTTTCTTTTAAAAGAGAATAAGATGATCTAAAAGTTTCCATTTTCTTTCTGGTCTCTGAGTGGTCAGAATTGATTAATGTGTTTAAAGAGCCATTTGAATGAATCTTGCTTGACATTTTAATGATGTGATTTCTGATTTGATCTTGTAATTGGAAAACCATTTCTTTTTGAACCATAAAACCATTCAATAGATTCGCCAATAATTCATGGTCTTCGGAATCACTAACATATTTTAGTAATTCTTGAATGCGTTTCATATAGATGGGAATTTCTTCAAAAGCAAAATTCAATTCATTCATCCAAAGAGAATGATCGAATTGCACATTTTCTAATTTTTGTTGTATGAATCTCATATCCTTTTTTTTTAAAATTAAGAATACTACAACTTTGCTGAGGTGCTGAATTTCAAGAGGAGCCTTGATTTAAATCAATGATTGAGGGTCATGGAATATTTGATCAATAGTGAATTAGGAATTAAAAGGTATTAGGTATTAAGAGGGCTCGAATGCCTAGTAATTAATGCCATAGTTTTCTTCGTTTGGAGTACAGGAGTAATAATATTTCAAACCCTGATTAGTAACTCTTTATTTGTGCCGTTCGAATCTTCCTGTTTTTTCTAGAATTTTTATTCTAAAAATAATTGATCTTAATGCAGAATGTTCGTTTCGATGGAAATGACTCAGTCCGTGAGTCGGAGTACTGGTACTGCTTAGTAATTGCGGTTGGAGTTGTTCAATAAAAAAACGCATAGTTTCTCTTGCTTGCTTGCCTATTAATTCTTCGAACTCTCCTTGGATAATGACACTTTTCCAATTAGCGAGATTTTGTATCGCGTCAATCTGAAAACAGATAAAAGGATTGCTTCGCATGATTTGGATTTTTTTCCCTTCCCGACTATGACCGTACAGGTATTGTCCATCAAAAGCATAAGTGATAGGAATTATATACGTTTTTCCATTTGAAGTGTAGCCAATCCTTCCCAGTGATTGGTCTTTGATAAGCTGATCTATTTCTGGATGAGTTAATGAGCCAAGCATGGTTTTATTATTCGAAGTAGAGGAAATAGGTTTTAAAGATTTTGACAAAAGTCACTTCCTTTATTGATGATTCTCAGTATTGTTTTGTGGAAATTCGTTTTTCTTTGTAAGGAATCTTAGGATAGATTTTATTTTTAAAAACAATAAATTATGAAAGATCAATCTAAACTCAAAAGCATCATTAAGTCTGCTACTCCTCCAAAGCTGTATAGTTTTATAACAGTAAATAGGGTTACTTCTGATAGAGATTTGAACCGATTTCAGGTAAAACTAATTGAGTATGTTTTTAATTTGAACTAATTAAATCCTTTTTTCAATATAGTTTAGAAGTCGACTTATTGAGTTGATTCTTCCATAATCAGATTCAGGGATTTCTATATCAAAAGCTGCTTCAATCCGACTCACCAATAAGGCAAAATCTAATTCATTGATTTTAAATTCATCTGGTAAATTACCTTGAATATCTACCTTTGTAAGATTGATGTGAGGAGCGATGAGCTCTAAGATGTCTAGGATTTTATTTCTTATAATTGAAGGATGGAGGTTAATCATAACGCTTATTTTTTATGTGCAATTCATGTTTCATGCAAAAGCCATTTATCGCAAATGGAATATTTGTTTAAATTCTAATTTTTTCTTTTTGTTGGTTTTACTTTTTTCGTCGTTTTACGTTTAGTTTTAGGTACCGTTCTAGGAGTGCTTGGTTTTCTGATCGTAGGCTTCTTAGCTTTTGATTTTTCCCAAGTATTTTTATGATAATCTTTGGCCTTGTTAACTTTAGGCTTAGTTCGGATAGTTGGCTTTTTGACTGCAGGCTTCTTAATACTAGGTTTCTTGACGCTAGGTTTTTTAGTTTTTGGTTTGGCTACAACCGGTTTATCTCTTTTTGGTTTTTTGACAGCAGGTTTCTTTGTTATAGGTTTTTTGGTTTTTGGTTTTTCTACATTAGGTTTGACCGGATAATTTTTTCGAGTTTCCTTTCTAATCGTTTTCTCTTTTTCGTAGGTTTTTACAGATTTAGAAAGCGTCGGATATTTCCTTTTATTTTGAACAACATACTCTTTTTGAGAAACTACCTTTTTAGGATTTTTCCGATTGTGTCTAATTCGCTCAGTCTCGAATTTTCCATACTCTTTAAAACGGTTCGGTAATCTGCCATCATTTTGTAACCAATTGTCAGTGATGATAGTTTGGTTTCGACTTCGCCAAACAGTAACAGAAGTAGTGATGCTGCTATTGGTGTATCGGTGTCCATAGTAATGATGTACGAAGTGAGAAGATAAATGAGGCCAATAAGTATGATGGTGAGGATGGTGAAAATACCAAGAAGTAAAACTAAAAGAAGGTAGGCCAATAACAATTATCGTTCTATTCGGATTAAAATAAAAACCCCAGTCATACGATCTCGGATAAGCTCTCCATCTTGGATATTCGTACCAATATGGATATCCAAACCAGTAAGGATAGTGATAGTCATAATGATGATGAATAATCACTTTCTCCGGCTCATCAGAAGTTTGACGATCGGCATATAGATCATCTAGATAAGCTTGGTCATCATAATAATATTCGTCATCATCATAAGTGTTTTCTTCAATGTAAGATTTTCCAGAAGCTTGCAACTCTTTTATAGCATCTGGATTTTCTTCTAGCGTCTTTTTCCAATCTTCAAGTTCTTTGGCGTTCTCACGAGCTACTACTAGATTTAAACTATCTGCTTTGTGGGTCAACCATCGTGGCTCTTGCTTATAAAGGTCTCCGACTAAAATAGTCAGCCGAATGTTTTCAGTAAGAATGGTTAAAACTTCAGGAAGTGCAGTTAACTGCCTGAGCGCATCCTGATCTTTAGGAGCGTAATTGTACAACACCGTTTGAAAAGCAGATTCTGCAGCCTGATTAAGTCGATCTATTTCTACTAAAAGTGGATAATAATCTCTGCTGGCTTGTCTGGCTCTTTTGTGGATGATTTCCGGGTAATCGGCAAGAACAATGTCTAATGCTCTATCTGAGTTTTCGGTAGTTCCCATTTTATTAATCAATCCAGGATAGCGCGTCAAATCCCAAATCATCTGCTGAGTTTTTTGAGGATAACCATCCATGAGTTCTTTGAAAGAGCTGCGTGTTTGTGTTTGGATACTTTCCATCTTTATGAGTGCTTCTGGATGTAAAGTTGCAGTCAGAATTGCTGTTCTGGTATCTTTTGGATACATCACCAAAGCATTAACGGCATCTTGTTCTTCAGCTATTAATTCGGCTAATAATTCTTTATCTGTTTGTGCTTGAGACGAAATATTTCCTATAAGTAGAAAAATAAAGAAAAAAATAAGGCCTCGGTTATAAGATTTATTCATGATATTATTATTCATTTTTTTAATTAATTCAAAGATCGGGAGAGATGAGCTTGGTAGAAATGATGATATTCAATAGCCTTATTGACTTCTATCAATTACTTTTTTTTTAGAAACCCTTTTCTTTGAATAAACACCTTTTTGTTGGCTTGCGGTCTTCGTCAAGAAGCGTTGAGTCCCTTTTTTACATATCAAAAACTATTAAAAAATCGCTTATGAAAATTGATCGAAAATATAAACCACTTTTACTAGAGTTGATCGAAGAAAAAAGATATCAGCTCTCTCTTCAGTTAGAAGACTTAAAAGGAAAACCACTGACGCCAGAACGAAAAAAAATGACTCAAAAACAAGCGGATTTGGAAGCTTTACAACACATCGTTCTTAGTGCTGGAGCGATAGACGCAGTGCGAGGTAAATTTAAAACGCTCTAAATGAGTCAGAAAGAAATTATCGATTGGTTGCTTATAGGAGATGTGTCAATTCAGTATCAGGTGCATCGGGATTTATTGGAAATAGATCGACCTGATTTGCAAGAACGTATTGCCCGCGAAGGTTGGGGGGCGAATTTTCTGTCGAAACGAAACCCTAAAGGTCATTGGGGCAAGGCATTTTATTCGCCAAAGTGGACTTCTTCACATTATACTTTATTGACTTTGCGAAATCTGAGTATAAGTCCGAATCATTCTTTGATTCAGGAATCCGTCAGGCAAATTGCGATGAATGAAAAAATAAAAGATGGTGGTGTCGATCCTTCTAAAACGATTAAGAAAAGCGACGTTTGTTTAAATGGGATGTTTTTAAATTATGCTTCCTATTTTAAATTAGAAGAAGGCTTACTTCATTCGATTGTTGATTTTATTTTATCACAACGAATGGCAGATGGAGGTTTCAATTGTAGACTCAATCGGTCTGGAGCAAGGCATAGTTCTTTACATTCTACTTTGTCTATATTGGAAGGATTTACCGAATATCAGAACGGTGGATATACTTACCGATTTGCAGAAGTAGAGGAAGCAAAACAGTCTGCGCAAGAATTTATTTTACAGCATCGTTTATTCCTTTCTGATCGAACCGGTGAGATTATTCATAAAGATTTTCTGCGTTTAGCTTTCCCTCGAAGATGGAGGTATGATATCCTAAGTGCTTTAGATTATTTTCAATATGATAAAGCTGTATGGGATGATCGAATGCAAGAGGCGATTGATGTTATTTTAAAAAAGAAAAACAAATTGAATACTTGGAATGTTCAGGCGAAGCATCCTGGGGAAATATATTTTGAAATGGAAAAAGCTGGAAAGGCAAGTCGTTGGAATACTTTACGAGTTCTTAGGGTTTTTAAACATTTTGGGATTTGAGAGCAAGGATTAACGAATAGTGATTCTAGATGTAGTTTTGTGTTTGACTAAATCAGAAATCTAAACTCATTAACCCTTGATCGTAAATCAAATGAATATCTAATAGTATGATTTCTAATAATCAAAACTTAATCCCCAATCCAAAAGCCGTATAAAATTTATCCATATCTGGATTAACAATAAAGTCAACTTTTATTGGTAAAGTAATTCCATTAGAAAATTTGATATCCTTAGCCGCAATAACGCCCACCTGTGTAAATGCAAATTCACTGGTTCCATTAAATGGACTTTTGGTTGGTGTAAAAGAAATCAAAGGACGAACTTTAAAGTCTTTAGGAAAAGCAACCGTGTAACCAACTTCCACATAATTCGAATTATCATCGTCATTGTAAACATTCACAGAACCTAAAAGATCGAAATTGCCTGCTTTGAGAATTCCTCTAATTTCTAAGGTGTTGCTTCCTTCTCCTTTCTTCTTCCAGTTGCCAATATCTCCGAAATTCGGATTGTAATGATCCATCAAAAGAAGATTAAAGTTTGTTGATTCGTTGAATTCGAAGGTGTATCCAATATATGGAATCACTTCTTTATAACCCGGAATGTTTTGGTCGTAAGCGACAGGACCAATCCCGTGAGACGCCCAAGCTCCAAAGAAAAAATTATCAATAGAAAAAGTAAGCTCAGGTTGGATATGTGGATGATCGCCTAACTCCAATCCTCTCCAGATAAACCGACTAATTAAAGTGGTACTGATATTGACTTTGAATTTTTTTTCTTCTTCCTCTGCTGTGGGAGGAGTAAGGGGGACTGTTGGGGTTTCTGTGGATTGATTGGTGGGCTTGTCAATTGCTGTTGTTTCATTTTGAGCAATGACTAGGTTATTCGCTATCAAGAAAAAGACAAGAATGAATAAGTATTTTATATTTTTCATAATATTAAAATTGAATGATTAAGGACTAAAAAATTAGAAAGTCATAAAAAGTAAAGCTGCTAAGACACCACCGATGATTGGTCCGACTACAGGAATCCATGCGTACCCCCAATTACTGTTTCCCTTACCTTTCATTGGAAGAATTGCATGCATGATTCGAGGACCTAAATCTCTAGCAGGGTTGATCGCATATCCGGTTGTGCCTCCTAGGGAAAGACCAATTCCTAATACAACTAAGGCAACAGGTAGAGCATCCAGTGCACCGAGAGATGCAGGAGAATCACCAACGCTAGCTCCGGAGATATAAAAGACACCATAGACCAATACAAAAGTGCCTATGATTTCAGATAAGAGATTAGAAATCGTATCCTTGATCGCTGGGCTGGTACTAAATGAAGCTAGTTGTAATCCTGAATTATCGGTTGCTTCAAAATGTGGACGATAGTGTAACCAGACTAAAAGGCCTCCAATCATCGCTCCTAATAATTGAGCAATTAGATAAGTTGGTACAACAGACCAAGCTACTTTTCCGGCAGTAGCTAAACCTATGGTGACGGCAGGATTGATATGTGCACCACTGGCCGGAGCGACAATAAATACTGGAATAAAAACGGCAATCGCCCAACCTAATGCAATGACGATCCATCCTGAATCTTTTGCTTTGGATTTGCTAAGAACAACATTTGCGACTACACCATTTCCCAATAAAACCAGTAAAGCTGTTCCGATTAATTCTGCAATGAAAACTGACATAGTTTTTAGGTTTTAGTATCGAGGGGTTTCGATGGTTAAAAGAATTTTTTGAACTATTTTTATTGGGACACGTGCTATACGATCATCGTTTTTTTATCTTTGGTGTAGGCTATATTTCTAATGATTTCTTTTATTTTTGGAATGGATGGACTACTCATACTGAACTTATCTAATCCCATATTGACCAATGTTTGAGTGACTTGAGGGTTTCCTGCCAATTCACCACACATACTGATTTCAATTTTTTCATTTTTTGAATGAGTGATTACCTCCTGAATGGCCTGCATCACTGCTGGGTGAAGTGGACTGCGGTATTTTGCAACACTTGGATTGCCACGATCCATCGCAAGAAGATACTGTGTTAGGTCATTGGTACCGATACTGAAAAAATCTACTTCAGCAGCTAATGCAGGTATACAGAAAATCGTGGAAGGTACTTCGAGCATAATACCTACTTTCATCTTTTTTGAAAAAGGAATACCCTGAGTTTTTAAATCTTTTTGTACTTCTTTGAGTAATGATTTTGCTGCTTGTACTTCTTCTTCTACTGCTACCATTGGAAACATAATCTGAATAGGAAAATCGGCAGATATTCTACAGATTGCCCGAAGTTGTGTTTTGAATAAATCAGTATTATACAAGCAATATCGGATTCCTCTTAAGCCGAGAAAAGGGTTCTTTTCTTTTTCAATTCCGAGGTATGGAATTGGTTTATCACCACCAACATCTAAAGTCCGAATAGTTACGGCAAGCCCCTGAATGTTTTCGCAAACTGATTTATAAATTTGATATTGTTCTTCCTCCGTTGGAGGTGTTTTTCGATTCATAAAAAGAAATTCTGTTCGGTATAAGCCGATACCATCTGCTCCATTTTGGAAAGCTATACGAGCTTCTTTTGGACTACTAATATTGGCAAGAATTGGGTATTGTTTTCCATTTTTAGTGATGGCAGGGACTTTAGCAATGGCTCGCATTTTTTGTTGAGTGAGAACTGCTTTTTCTTTTTGTTTTTGAAGTTGAGCGATTTTTCCTGGATTTTTTTTGGCCAACCAAACTTCTCCTGATTCCCCATTCATAGCAAGGATTTCTCCGGAAGGTATCTGATCAATCTGGTCGCCTAGACCTACGATTGCTGGAATACCAAGAGATCTGGCAAGTATCGCAGAATGAGAAGTTGCTCCACCATTTTTGGTGATAATGCCTTTGACAAATTTAGTATCAAGTTGAGCAGTTTCTGCAGGCCCTAAATCTTCTGCGATTAGAATTCCGGGCTCTTTGAGTTCAATGATTGATTCTGTTTTTCCTAATAATTTGAGGAGTACTTTGTTGCCTACGGCTGTAATATCTGCTGCTCGAGCCTGAAAATATTCAGAATCCATTTTTAGATATTTTTTTTCTAAAAACTGAATGTTTTTTATCCAGGCATAAGCTGCATTCTCCCTTTTATTCTGAATCTGAGTAGTGACCTTGTTGATGAAATCACTGTCTTTTAAAAGTAAAATATGAAAGTTGAAAATTTGTGATTCAGATGCCGTGACCTCCATTCTTATTTTTGATTGCAGCGTGATCAATTCATCTCGAGTATCTGAAATCGCTTTTTCTAAAGTAGTAATTTCACGGCTAGAGTCATTAATTGTTTGCTTGATAACTTTTGGAATATTTTGATTGACCCAGTAAGTTTTTTCGATAGCAATCCCTTCAGAAGCAGGAATTCCTAAAATGAAGCTTTTGGTATAAGTATCTTTGTTTTTTAGTAAAACTCCAATTGGTTCTACATCCTTTAAAGGATCTTGAAAATTCTGAGCAGTGAAATCTATTAAAGCCTTTTTAATTAGCTCAGATTCTAAACCACTAATTTTAAAAATAAGCTTTTCTCCTTTTTTTGCACCTAAAGTACTGACCTGGCTGATGCTTTTTGCAGAAACAAAAAAGCCATTTTCTTTTCGAATAAAAACAAAAGCATCATAACGGTTAACGATGTCCACCAGCTTTGCGGCAGGTCTTGCATGCAAGCCCAGTTTATTCGGAACAATAATGCTTAATTCAATGCCATCTCTTGAAAGGTCAATGTCGTCGTTTGATGTTTCAATGCTCTCGGGCTGAAGTAAAGTAGCTTTAGCAAGCAAGGCATTTTGTGCTTCTTTTGCGACCGTTTCTAAGTCAGCACCGGTCATCGCCTGAGCCGCAGCAGCGATAGCACCTTCGACTAGTGGAGCTTCACTAAGCAGTACTTTGTCTTGTATCTTTTTTTGTAATTGTTCAATAGCAATTTCCGTACTCATGATCGCACTACCAATATCCATCAGCACCAAAATCCCATCATCAGAATAAGCTTCTTTGATGGCTTTTATTATTTTGAAAGGATCTGTTCCGATAGGATTATTTGGATCATCTAATCCTCCGGCACACTTAATGATGACCTTGTCTTGAGTCATTTGTAATGCCAGCTCCCGAACACCTTCGGTTAATATTTTGCTGTGAGAGACAAGGACGATGTTGACCATTGCGAGGTATTTATTGGATGACGGAATCGGCTAATGCTTTAAAAATAAAAAGAGTAGAAGTGGCGCCAGGATCTTGATGACCAATACTTCGTTCTCCTAAGTAACTGGCTCGGCCTTTTTTGGCAAGCATATCTGTTGTTGATAACATACCAAGCTCTGCAGCTCGGACCGCTTTTTTTATAGCCTCATCGATTGAAGTCTTATCAGCTACGGATTTTTTAAGAGATTCGACAGCAGGTTCAAGTGCATCGACAATCGTTTTTTCTCCAAGAGAAGCTCGACCTCTAATTTTTAAACCATCCAATCCGTTTTTAAACAATGTGTAAAGATCTTCAAGGCTCAGTTCCATTTTTGAGGCCAGCGACATTCCTGCTTTTAGATAAAAACTACCATACAAAGGACCTGATGCACCACCGACACTAGAGATCAAAGCCATACCAGTATTTTTTAAAATGGTACCAATATCCTGATTAGAAAAATCTTCTAGTTTTTCAGATACTTTTTTAAAACCACGATCCATATTTATTCCGTGATCGGCATCTCCGATTGGGGAGTCTAACTGCGTTAGATAGGTTTTGTTTTCGTGCATCAAGTGAGCCGTAATGCGCAACCAATCGATAACGTTTTTTTGAGAAATGACATTCATTGCTATTGCTGAAGGCATGTTTGTTTTTTGAAATGATTAAACTATACTCCCCATCTGAGGGCTGGTGTATTCACAGGACTATCCCAAAATTTTAAAATCTCTTCATCCGTTTTTAAGATAGTAATGGAGCATCCTTGCATTTCCAAAGAAGTGATGTAAGAACCGATTAGATTTCGAACTATTTTTACTCCTTTCAATTTACAAATCTCATCAAGTTTTCTGTAGATGGAGTAAAGCTCAGATAGAGGAGTGCCACCCATACTGTTGACCATGACAATCACTTCCTCGGTTTTGTTGAAAGGAGCATCCGTAAGCACTTTTTCTTCCCATGCACCAGTGCTTCGATTCCATTCTCTTACCGTTCTGGTATAACCTTCATCCTCAAGGATTTCGTTGGCAAGGACAATAGTGATCTCATCGGCAGAAAGAAAAGGAACTCTTTTCATTCCCGGTTCTCCGTGGATACCAATACCGATTTCAATTTCTTGATCGCCAAGCTCAAAGGTCGGTTTTCCGGCTGCAGGAACTGTACATGAAGTCAAGGCCATTCCCATGGATCGGCCATAGGTATTTATTTTGCGAGCAAGGTCTGCACATTGGTCTAAAGTGTAACCTGATTCTGCTGCTGCACCAACAATTTTTTCCATTAATACCGTTGTTCCAACACCTCGACGACCTGCTGTATAAAGACTATCCTTTACAGCAACATCATCATCAATTAAAATACATTGTACGGCAATTCCATCAGCATGGAGCAACTCCGCTGCCATTTCAAAATTCATCACATCACCGGTATAGTTTTTTACTAAAAACAAAACACCAGCACCGCTATTTACTGCTTTTGCACATTCGTACATCTGATCAGGAGTTGGTGAGGTAAACACTTCTCCAGGGCAAGCTCCATCTAACATCCCGGGTCCAACAAAACCTCCATGCATCGGTTCGTGTCCACTACCTCCACCAGAGATGATAGCGACTTTGTTGGCAACTGGAGCATCTGCTCGATAAATAAATTTAGGATCAAGGTTTACGATCAAGTCAGGATGGGCGAGAGCCATTCCTTTTAATTGGTCGAGTACAACTTCATCTACTTTGTTGATGAGTTTTTTCATTGTTGATGTTTTTTGGTCAGGATTGGTAATCATGATTTTTATTTTTTTACAAAATGATTGTAGGCTATATTGGTTTAAAATTAGGGGCTTATCAATCATTTAAACAATGATTGGGATCACAAGGCGATGTGATATTTTTCAATTAACCAAGTCATTTCTTTTTTAGGAGAACCTATTTCGTTTTAAAAATTGTATGAAAAGAACTGGGAATAAACTAAAAATGAATATCTCTCCAAACATTTTCCAGGACATAGATTTTAGGTTTAAAACCTCTTGGGTAACTGGTATTTTGTAAGCAATAAAAGTGATGATAATGCAAGTGATTAATGACATCCAGATATGAAAATTATGTGTCACCTCATTTTTAAAAAAAGATTGACTTGCATCAGGCATATTAAAAACATGCCATAGTTGCGCTAATATTAGCGTGTAAAAAGTATAATTGTTGGCAGATACTTCATCGACACCAAGATAGTAGATCGCATAAAAAGTAGCAGCCAATACTGCTATCGTAAGTCCTAGTGCATAGAGGACAATTGACTTCCACATTTTGGAAGAAATGATTGGTGTTTTTGGTTTTCTAGGAGGTAGGTGCATGACATGATCAGAGGTTTTATTCATGCCTAATGCTAAGGCTGGGAACACATCGGTGATCATGTTTAAGAAGAGAATTTGAAGTGGTAGTAAGTAGGAATCGAAATTGAAAAGGGCAATGATAGTGACCACCAAAATCTCGCTAAGGTTACAAGACAGCAGGTAGACTACAAAGTGTCGGATATTTTGAAATATACTTCGACCTAGTTTTATGGCTAATACAATAGAGGTAAAGGCATCGTTTTCGAGAATTAAATCAGCAACTTCTTTGGCTGCTTCTGTTCCTCTTTTTCCCATAGCGATACCGATGTCAGCTTTTTTTAAGGCGGGCATATCGTTGATTCCATCTCCTGTCATCCCAACGGTCATTTGTTCGTTTTGATATATGCTGACGAGGTCTAGTTTTTGAGCAGGGCTAACCCTTGCAAATATATTGGTGTTGAGTAATGCAGTGCGTTCTTTCGACGTTAGTTGCTCTTCAGATTTCAGGTGTTGACCATGAAAAACAGGAACCGTTTCTGAATCAACTAATCCAGTTTTGAATGCGATGTTGCGAGCAGTTTCATGATGGTCTCCGGTAACCATGATGACTTTGATGCCTGCTTCTTTACAAGTCTGTATAGCGGGTTTGATATCTGGCCTTGGAGGGTCTAGAAAACCAATGAAACCAACAAAAGTGAGGTTGTGGAAAAACTGATCTTCTTTTTCATTTATTTCGCTATAAGCAAAACCAAGGACTCGTAAACCTTTGGCTGCTAACTGATCAGCTCTTTCTATCCATAGGTTTTTATTATTGAGATCCTTTCTGCCATCTTTAGTTAATACATAATCGCTTTGTTTAATTACGACTTCCATTGCGCCTTTTATACAAACCAAGAAATCAGGTCTTTTACCGTTTTTGTGTAAGGTTCCCATCATTTTTGTATTGCTATCGAAGGGGATTTCTTTTAAGCGTGGATAATCTTTTTTGTAATCACGGAGACTGGTTCCATTGCCCTGAGTAAATTTTAGTAAAGCAATTTCTAAAGGATCTCCAATGTTCGCTGTTGAATTTTTTTTATAATTTAAGCTTGCATTATTACATAAGGAAGCGATTTTTTTTATTTGTTCAAAAGCAAATGTATTTGGAATATAATGATCCTCAGGGTTTTCAAATTGAAGTTTGTTTTTTTCGAAAAAAGTGTTACTTGTCGCAAATTCGAATCCTAATGTCGCTACAGATAGTTGGTTCTCCGTAAGTGTACCTGTTTTGTCTGTAAAGATGACTTGGGTTTCCCCAAGTGTTTCTACAGCACTCAGTTTTTTTACAATGACTTGATGGCTCGCTAGACGTAACATACCTCTGGATAAAGCAATGGTAGCTACTATCGGCAAACCTTCCGGGATGGTTGCGATTCCCAAGGCAATTGCAGTTTTGATCATAACGTAAATGTCTCGCCCTTGAATAATTCCCAGAATAAGAATGATAAACATCAAGATTAAAGTCAGCCAAAGTAATTTCATACTTAGCTTGTTCAATTTTTTTTCGAGCGGTGTAGTTGCTTTTTGAGCTTCTTGAGCAAGTTTGCTTATTTTTCCCAGTTCAGTATATAGACCAGTTGCAAAAACTATAGCCTTTGCATTACCCATCATTACGGTTGTGCCTTTGAATAATAGATTGTTTTGTTCAGCAAGAATAACTTCTCCTTGTAGTGATTGCTCTTGTTTCATTACTGGGATGCTTTCTCCGGTCAGTGCGGCTTCTTTTATTCCTACCTTATTTTGTTCGAGGATTCTACAGTCTGCAGGGACGACATCTCCTGCCTCTAAAAAAATTAAATCTCCTGGCACTAAATCGGATGCTTTTATTTTTTTTAACTGCTTATCTCGAAAAACATTAGCAGAGGTCTGAGCTAGATTTCGTAAGGCTTTCATAGAATGATTTGCTTGCCATTCCATGAAAAATCCTATGATTGCATTGATGAAAATTACCCCCAAAATTGCAAAGCCTTCCAGCCACTCATCGAATAAAAAAGCCAAGATTGCTGCAGCTAGTAAGACCCAAATTAAAGGGCTTATAAACTGACGGAGAAATAATCGTATTAAGGAGGTCTCTTTTTGCAAGTTCAAAACATTAGCACCCCATATTTTGAATCTTTTTTTAGCTTCGTCTTGAGAAAGTCCTTTTAGCTCATCGCCTTGCAATAAGCTTATAATTTTTGCCGTCGAAATTTGCCAAGGTTTTTTTACAAGATTAGGCATAAGGTTTTTCTGATTTTAATTCAAAAGTATAAACATGAGGAGCTTTATTCTTTGAGATGAATCAAGAGCTGCTTTGATAAAAATCATTCAAAGCTTTGATATTTAGCAGGTCGGACTTTTGATGCCTTACGTATTTTTAATCTATGGAAAAGAAAACATTTAAAGACTTTCATAATGACTTGAGTTGGTCAACACGTATTTATACATTGCTAGTCGTTCTAACTGTTGTGCTCTCATACGTTTTTGATGCTTGGTCTGGAAATTGGGCTTTGACGATTGTTGCAGCACTGGCAGCTATTTTATTTGTGGAGACTTTTGCTATTTATTTTAAAAAGCATCCTAAAATATGGCGAAGTATTCGGATAATTTTGATTCTTATTCTTTTAATGTTATTGTTGATCGGAGCGACAGGATGTGAGCATGCGAAACCGATTACTGAATCAAGTGTTACGGTAAAAGAAAATTTGAAAGGGAGGCCTTTAAAAAATAAGATGCATTTAAGTGATACGGTACAGTTTGTTATTTCTGTAAAAGAAGATGTAAAGATTAAAGATTATTTTAAATTTATCGATGAACAGATCGCAGCTTATGATTCCTTGGTGCCTTATGATTTGACAGAGCATCTTTTGATCAATGCAAATCCTAAAGTGATTGATAGCCTTGCAGCGACGGATTATTATACTAGAATAGATCGGGGAGAATTTGTGTACGATCAAAGAGAATTAGTCCTTTTGCGAAAAGGGGATCGTCTTTTGGTTCCTGCAAAAAATTGGGCAACGAGATTAATCGCTGAGCAAAATCAAAGAAGCATTGATGTAAATATTCCCGAATTTACTTTACGAATATTGGAAAACGGAAAAGAGGTAGATCGGTTTTCAGTAAGAGTCGGGCAGGATAAAGAAAAGTATTTGGAAACCTCTGGTCGGATAGATGATCTCAGAACTCGAACAGGGAAGGGAGTGATTTTCAAAATAAAAAAAGATCCAACATATATGAATCCAGTTGATGGCCATGTTTATAAACGAACGAAAAGAGATGATGGACGTTATACGAAATTACCTCAGATTCCTTTTCTTCATACAGAGATTGATGGACACCGTTGGGGGCAGTTGATACATCCGACAACCAATTCGAGAACATTAGGTAAAGCATATTCTAACGGTTGCATAGGAACAGGAGAAGGAGATGCCTGGAGAATTTACTATCATGCGCCGGTAGGAACGGAAATTAATATCCGCTATGATTTGCAAGGAATTAATGAAGATGGAGACACGATGATATTGAAGGATGTTTATTCAGAAATATTGTAGAAGAAAACGGCATTAGGTGTTCGGCATTAAGAGATCCCAAATACAGAACACCTAATGCTGCTTTAATAAACTTGGAGCTAGTTCAATCATATAAATAATTTTTGACCTAGTACTTATTGGCCCATTTTGAATTTCATTTTCAAAGTCCTTATCTTGCATTAAAAAAGATGCGCTTATTCCTTTTTCTTTCCATTTTTCTTAGCTCTTCAATCTTCGCTGTCGCGCAGCAGCTAGATACCCTTCTTCAATTCGACTACCGATCTCATGCCACTCAAATCGAACTTGATCTAAATGGAGACTTAATTGTTCTTGGGAACAGAGGAGCTTCTACAAGTGATTCTTATTATCATAAAGACGGCTTCTTAATAAAGTATGATCAGGAGGGGAGTTTGATCTGGGAGCAAACACAATTATTTGGTAGTTCTGAGTTTTCATCAATGACCGTTACCCCAAATGGAGATGTCTATGTGTCGTATTACGATGATGCTTTTTATTTAGAAAAATACAACAACGATGGTGAATTGCTCTGGGAGAAAGTTATTTATGATAACGGTTCACAGAATTTTCGAATCACTCCGGATGTACTTCATGCAGATGAAGATCATTTATATATGGGGGCTCATTATTATGGGAAAGGTTTTTTCGAATTAGATTCTTTAGATGCAAATGAGAAGGGGCCGCTTGTTGTGATTCAATATGATCTCGATGGGAATCCTCAATGGCTTAGAAATTTAAAAGCGACGAGCGGAAGTTTTACAGGCATGGATAGTGATGAAGAAGGGGATGTTTATTTTTCAACAGTTTCCTTTAATTACATTGAGTTGGATACGTTTAAATATTTTGGTAGTGGTCAGGTAGGAGCAGTCGGAAAGTTGTCTGTTGATGGAGAGACGGAATGGCTTCAGCCTTTTGCAGGAATTGAATTCGGGCATGTGTGTAATGGGATAATGGTGGACAAGCTTTCGAATGTCTTCGCTGTTGGAACTCAGCCTGGGACAAGCTCCTTGGTAAAGTATAATCAAGAAGGTGGAATTCTTTGGGTGAGTTCATTGCCAAATGGGAGTGGTTTATTTGGAGGAGCAAGATGGAGTGACGTTTGGGTGAACGATTTTGGAGAAATTTATACGGTTGGGTATTATTCAGGGACAGTGAATTTTGGAATTGATATTTTAGTTGGAACAGATCCCTTTGAAAGCGATCAGCTTTTTGCTAAGTTCAATAATAAAGGGGAGATGCTTTTGGTGAAGTCGATTCCCGGAGGAAGACGAGATGTATTGGTTGCGCTCACAGGGAATAGAAATAAAATTTACATGGCAGGTTTTAGCGATGGCGTTATAGCGATGACGAGTCAGTCGATTCCTTTTGAGAATTATCTTTCTGTTTTAAAATATGAAGATAAGGAAGGTTATGATCCGGAATTTTATGATCAAGAATTTAGTTTGTTTCCAAATCCTAATACGGGCCAATTTTGTGTTTTTCTCAATGCGGAATTTCAAAAAAATGTAGAAATATCAGCCTATGATATGCTTGGAAGATTATTGTATAATCAGCATTATGACACCTTGTCTTCGATTCATCCTTTTGTCGTTGTTAATCTTTCAGAAAGTGTCGTTCCTGGCCATTATATTTTAAATGTAAAAAGCGGTGATAAAGAACAGTCGCTTATCTTTGCAGTATATTAATGGTCTATGCGAAAATTGAAATTACTCTCCTTTAACCTAGCACTGCTGGTATTTCTTTTATTGATCGTAGAAATTTTTCTTCGTATTGCCAATCCGAATTATAAATACTATTATCGATCTCATCCATCACAACCCGACCTTCAGGAAATCCTCGATAAAACAAATACCAATTGGTTGCAAGCGGATGATGAACTCGGTTGGATCTGTCAACAAAAAGAACAACTCGATTTTCCAAGTCCTCCTAAAAAAAATGTGGTTTATCAGATTAACGAACAAGGCTTTCGAATGCCTTTTAATTTAAAAGATACTTTTCCAAACGATAAAAAGAAGATACTGCTTTTAGGCGATTCGTTTATGTTTGGAATCTATTTGCAAGAATCAGAGACGGTCACTTCCAGATTACAAAAAGCCAAAGGAGAAGACTATGTTTTTTATACGATTGCCGTTCCTGCTTGGGGTTTGGATCAGATGTATTTGGCTTATAAAAAGTACATTGATCGCATTCAGCCAGATCAAGTTGTCTTAGCTTTTATCGATGATGATCTCATGCGTTCTATGGAGATTCTCTTTCACGGATGTGGTAGAAAACCTTCTTTAAAAATCGAAAATAATCAACTCGTCAACAACGATGACAATCCTCATTGGTGGGAATATATATGTTGGAATAATCAAATAGGAAATCGTTTGCTGGTGTCTCACTATCAAAATAAAGCGGCAACACTTGGGCAGTTTTTTTTAAAAGACATCATTCAAAAAGAAAAATCCGCAGGTCGAAATCCCGTTTTCGTTCGCATCCCCGCTTTGGTTGATCTTCAAAATAAAGAGCCAAGACCTACTTTCAGTATGCAGGAATTAATGGAGAAAGAAAATATCCGATATCGAGAATTATACGAGCCAATACTCAGTCAAGGAGTTAAAGAATATAACCAATATTATATCCCCAACGATGGCCATTTTACCGCAGAAGGCGCAGCGTTATTAGCTAAGACTTTGGAAGGTTTAATTGATTGAATATCTTTTCGCAAAATCTCTGTGAATCTCTGTGGTTCTTTTACCAAGGATTTTCAAAATCCTCCGGCCCATATTCATGATCCCTATTTTTAAAATAAGATTCCCCCTTCTTCAATCTCTTCAACTGCATCCTATCTTTCGAAAATAAACGACTCAATAAAGCAATCGGCGTCAAGATCAAAAAGAATATTCCACTCAAAATGATTCTCGAATTTATAAAACCCAAAACCTTCGCAAAACCATTCCAGCCTTTAAGAATATAATTTCTCAAAAACGGAGATAACAAACCTGGTATTCCAAGCAGACCTCCAATAAGCAAAAATCCTCGCCATCGAAAGATAGCGTAGAGCACCAAGAATCCAATTAGAATAACCAGGACACTCTGAATGTCTTTTTTAAGATTCATGAAAGCCATTAAAAAATACTATAAATAAAAGGCGCAACGGCAGAACTGCCACCAAAGATGAGTAAGGCTCCAACAAGCAATAAAACAATAATAACTGGAGTGAGCCACCATTTTTTTCGGGCGAGTAAAAAGGAGAATAGATCTTTTAGAAATTCCATTTTGTGCTTTTGTTTTTATGCTGGCCAAAGGTAATAAATGTGTTCGGAATTTTTGACACAAAATTATAGGACTATAAAATTTCAAGAGCTTCGTGTCTCCTTCGAGAGTTTCGTGTCTATTACAAAATCCCCCAAAACCAATACGTCCATCCCCGTCTCCAAAAAACAGCGATACGCATCTTCCGGCGAACAAACAATCGGCTCATCTTTTACATTAAAACTCGTATTGATCAACATCCCTAATCCAGTCTCTTTTTTGAAAGCCTGAAGTAATTGCCAAAATTTCAAATTACTTTTTTCAGTCACTGTCTGAATTCTCGATGAAAAATCCACATGTGTAACTGCAGGAATACTAGAATGTGGCGTCGCCAATTTTTCCGAAAGAGAAACGGCTCCATAATCTTTTGATAAAGACATCTGGTGTTCTGCTTTTACCTTAGCGACGAGAAGCATATAAGGTGAAGATTTTTTTAAATCAAAATATAAAGACAAATCTTCTTCCAAAACCGCAGGAGCAAAAGGTCGGAAACTCTCTCTGTTTTTAATCTTTAAATTTAAAACCCGCTGCATCGTTTCGCTCCGAGGGTCTCCGAGGATACTTCGGTTTCCCAAGGCTCGTGGACCAAATTCAATTCGACCTTGAAACCAACCAACAACTTTTTCATTTGCGATAAGCTTGCTCACTTTTTCGCAAAGCATTTCAAAATTCTCGAAATAAGTAAAAGGAACATTCAGGTTTTTAATCAAAGTTCTGATGGTCTCTTTCTCGAAAGATGGGCCGTAGTAAACACCTTGGGAAGAATCATTTCTGCTAGGAGTATTTCTTTCTTTTTTAAAATAAATATAATGTGTCGCCAATGCAGCGCCCAAGGCACCACCCGCATCTCCCGCAGCCGGCTGAATAAAAATATCTTCAAAATATTCGGAGGCAACTAGTTTTCCATTTGCTACACAATTCAAGGCCACACCACCTGCCATACATAAATGCTTTGCACCACTTAATCGTTTAGCTTCTTTTGCTATTTTCAAAACGATAATTTCTGTTACTTGCTGAATGGCCAAAGCGAGATCACAATGATGATTTTCTAAAGGCGTATCCGCCATTCTTTTTGGAAACCCGAAAAGCTTTTTCCAAGCTTTATTTTTGACCATTCGAAGGTCAGTGGCATAGCTAAAGTATTTCTGATTCAGCCAAAGAGAACCATCTCCTTTGAGATCGATGAGTTGGTCGAGGATGATCGTTTTGTATTTTTCAACAGCAGCTGATTCTTGATTGCCATAAGGTGCGAGGCCCATGAGTTTGTACTCTCCTCCGTTGACTTTGAAGCCTAAGAAATAAGTAAACGCAGAATACAAGAGTCCGAGAGAATGTGGAAAGTGAAGCTCTTTTAAAACCTTGATGCTATTCCCTTTTCCAATAGAAAGAGAAGCGGTGCTCCATTCTCCAACACCGTCAATGGTAAGAATCGCAGCCTCCTCAAAAGGCGAAGCAAAAAAAGCGCTGGCAGCATGTGCTAGATGATGTTCCGTGAAAAGTAATTTTAGATTTGCTTTATTGTAATCCTGTATTTCGCTAAGTTCTTTTCGTAAAAGTCTTTTTAGAAAAAGCTTTTCATTGAGCCATACCGGCATGGCATTGATGAAAGAACGAACACCTTTTGGAGCAAACTGATAATAAGTTTCAAGTAGTCTCTCAAATTTTAAAAATGGCTTATCATAAAAAACAACGGCATCTAAATCATCGAGATTTACGCATGCTTTTTTTAAACAAAAAATGCAGGCTTGTCTTGGAAAAGCAGCATCGTTTTTCTTTCGAGAGAATCTTTCTTCCTGAGCAGCAGCGATCACCTTCCCATCTTTGATAATGGCGGCGGCAGAGTCATGATAGAACGCAGAGATCCCAAGGATTGTCATTCGGTAAAGATAGAATCTGTTGAGAAACCACCAAAACAATAGTTAAATAGTTTACATAGCAAAACAACATTCAAAGGTAGGATTTGCTTTGTTTAACTAAGAACCTATTTACTCAGACTTAAAAAGCATATTTTAAATTAAATACAACATTAATTCCCGGCTCATCGGCAAAATAACGAAGTCGATTGAGGTAGTCTCGGTAAGTGGTATTCAAAAGATTTTCAATACTTACCCCAAGATGTAATTTAGAATGGGCAAAAGGAAGAGTGGTATTGGCTTTCAAACCTAATAAAAAGTAGGCGTCAGGTGTTGCTAAAAAATCTTGCTCAGGAAGAATTTCTTTTTGTTGAAAAACGTATTTCCCATTGATGGAGAAAGTACTATTTTTAAATTGTTTTTGGTCTTTTAGTGAAAAATTAATAGAAGAGAAAAGATTATTTGCAGGGATATTGATCAACGTGAGATTATTACTTAAGTCACGTCCTTTAATATAAGAATATTTAAAAATCCATTTGGTAGATGGAGTAGGTTCGTAAGATAGTAATAGGTCCGAACCTAAGATTCTTGCATCGGTTTGTTCATATTTAAATACTGGGAAAGCACCTCGAATGGTAAGTCTGAATTGATCCTGTGGTTGGAGGTATATATAATCCTGAATATTTTGATAATATGCTAAAGCTTGGAAAAATAATTTCTTTTGAAAAAACCAATCCAGAGAGAAGATTCCTTTTAATGATTTTTCAGAATTCAGTGATCTTGTTCCTTCTTCGATACCACTTACGCCTTGGTGGAGACCATAACTATATAACTCATTAACCTCCGGAGCACGTAACATATATCCTAGGTTAAAAGTAGCTTCCAGGGATTCTGTCAAATCATACCTTGCTCCGCTAGAAAGAGAATAGTTAGAAAAGTGATGATTGAAATATTCGAAAACTCTTGGGAGACTTTCAGAAATAGCAGCAACATTAATGAACTTTTGATCAAACCGACTGCCTAATTCAAAAAAAGCTCTTCCTAGTTCTTTTTGACCAATCAAAAAAGCGGATGCCGTATGAGATTCATAATTTGGAATCAAAGGTAAAACTCCCGTTCCAGGGCGATTGTTATTGTGAATAAATCGATATTGTAATCCAGATTTCAGTAAAAAATTATTTTTGAAACTGTGCTGGTAATTTAATTCAGCAAAATGTGCAAACTGTCTTAAGCTAAGAGAAGGTTTATTGGTACGACCACCTCTTCGAATGTCAAATTCTTTTCTATTATTTAACTGTCCACCGTATTTGAATTTTAATAATTGGTTTTCTTTTAAGTAATAACGAGATTCAATTTTTAGTAAATGATGATTGACTTGTTGTCTTGGAGCATTGATTTTATACGAGAAATTATCCTCGGTGAAAAGGGGCTTTTCTCTTTGGAAGGCCGTTTCTAAATCCGTAAGATTACCAATATGTGATCCTCTTAAAACACCAATTTCAGTATTGAACGTACTAAGATAAAAATCGGTAAACCATTTGTCATTTATCTTTTTCTCAACTTGAAAAGCTAGATTTCCTTCTCGCTTTCCGGTATTGGTCAAAAAATAAGATGGTGTTTGAGAATCCCCTTGTAATTTTAAAGTACCACTTAATCGCCAGGCAGCCCAGGGGCTATTTTTTTCAAATTGTGTATTAAGCGTATTCCCGAGACCATTGCTGTTAAAAGTATAATTAACTAATCCATGAAGATGAGGATCTTTCGAAATCTTATCGGATTCTACTAAGACAACACTCCCTAGGGAATTGCTACCATAGGCAAGGGCACTAGCACCTTTTACAACAGATAAATGGCTGGCAAAAAAAGGATCGATTTCCGGAGCATGATCATTTCCCCATTGCTGTCCGGATTGTTCTATTCCATTATTAAGTATGGCAACTCTATTTCCATAAAGACCATGAACAACCGGTTTTGAAATACCAGTACCATTTTTTAAAACACTAACACCTGATAATTGCTCCAAAATATCCGAAAGATTTTTATGGCTATTTTGTTCAATTTCTTCTTTGCTGAGGGTGCTGCTAATCTGAGCTGAATTTTCATCTTTGTCACCGTGGACAACAATCTCATCTAGGAACTCTACATGATGATTTAGTAAGATGGAAACCGTAGTATCTTGGTGCATGGTAATAAAGGTCGTCTGCGGTTCACAACCAATATGACTAACCTGAATATGGTACTCGTCAGGGCAAAGGTTTTTGAACTGAAAAAAACCTGATGAATCTGAAACAACACCCCTTTTCTGATCTTCGAGCAAGATATTAGAAAAAGCTAAAGGGATGCCTGTCCCCTTATCCAGAACATGTCCAGAAAGGATTAAGTTACAATTTTGAGCCTGTAAGTCAAACAGGCTCAAAATAGATATGAAAACAAGCAGCCCTTTTTTAATCATCTTATTGAATCGTTACAGGAATTGTTACTTCAATATCTGTTTCTCCTCCAGCATTGGTAATGTCTCCATCTGAAACACCACTTCCACTTTTGTTTGGTTCGTGGCGAAGAACAACAGAGATGTTACCTGAGCCAGCATCACCTGTTGAAAGCATAGTTTTGATTCCAACAGGATTGCCATCGGCATCAGTATCGTCATAGGAAAAACTTAAACCACTGATATCTGAAGAATAAAAGAATTGATGCTCTTCATCTTCTTCAGCTACTTCTTCCGTGATATCTTCGGCTGGATCTTCTGATTCGTTGAGCACTTCAACAGATCCTGTATAATTGGTGTTTGCTACTAATGTTCCACCTGTGATAATCGGAGCGTTACCTCCATCACCGTCCGTATCCTGAAAGGAAAGCGTGACAGCTGTTCCGCCTCCATCTGGTGTTAGGGTATAATTCAATGTAGTAATTAATTCCTCTGGCGGATCAATAACATCATCGTCATTACAGGCAGAGAAAAAAGAAATAGAAAGAAGAAGAGCTAATGGAAATATTATTTTAGAAAAATTCATTTTATATAAGATTGTAGCAAAATTGTAAAAACAAATTTGCTGTTAGAAAATAAGATAATAAAAAATAACCTACTACTCCTTGGTGTTTAAGTTAACTTTCGAAAACTGAAACATGGAAGTAGGAAATCACGATAATTGTATTACTTGAGCTTTGCTCTGAATACAATTAGATGTTTAGAATGAAAAGTATCTATGTAAAATGAATTGGAGGCCCTCGGAGATTAGGCGGAGAATGGCTACGATTAGAGCTTAATTCGCATTTTGGAAAAATGAAATTCGCATAAAATTCCTGAACACCTAATAAAGGAAGCTGAATGTCGGCCTGATCTTTAGGCGAAAAATTGAAATCGCAAATATGACACTCCGAATCAAAGCTGTATTCATGAAAATGAGTAGAGTTAGTACATTCCGAGTGGCGATCGACAAGGTGATGTTCATGGCCATGACTGAATTCAACGATATAATGCAGTTCCTTAGCAACGAAGACGTTGACTAATAACAATGCAAAAAACATTGAAAAGATTAGGCGGTATATTGGTCGACAACTAATTATTAAGGTATTTAATGAATTTAACGATAAAACTACTCAAAAAAATGTTAATGCTGTTCCTTATTTCTGATATTTATAAGACATAAATGAATAGAACTGCTTAGCTACACAAAATAGTACCCATTTATAAATCTCCTCGTCTAAAGGTCAGTGGAACTCATTCCTCAGTAAATTCAATATCACAAACTAATAACAATGAAAAAAGTCAGTATCTTATTATTAACGATTACTATTTTTCTTGGATCCTGTTCTTCCTTGAAAAATGTAGGTTTAGCACCAACAGGTTTAGAAACCATCTCTGCAGTAAAAGAAGTACTCAATAGCAGTGCCTTTCGAGCCATCAAAGCTTTGCAAAAACTTAACAAAGAAGGAGTCGATGGATTTCTTCCGCCAGAAATGAAACCAGTCCTAGCTTCTTTGAAAGCAGTGGGTTTAGAAAAAGAAATGGATAACATCAATATGAAGATCGGTAAGGTTTCCAAAATCATGGCAGATGAAAGTGCTGGTATCATGGCAGATGCGGTAAAAGAAGTGAAGTTTAAAGATGCGGTTGCAATTGTCGTTGGTGAACCAAATGCGGCATCAATGGCATTGAAAAATGCGATGTATGGATCTGTGAAAAAAAGATATAGTTCAAAAATAGAAGCAGAGCTTGGCAAAACAGAAGCTTTAAAATATTGGCCGATGGCAGCTGGAGCGTATAATCTCTTTGCTAAGAAAAAAGTGGGTTCTTCCCTTCCAGATTTTATGGCAGAGCGAGCAGTTGATGCTTTGTTTCTGACTATGGAGAAAGAAGAATCTAAGATTCGTAAAGATCCAAACAAGCTTGGGAAAGCGGTAGTGTCTAAGGTTTTTGATTATTATAAAAAGAAAAAGGGTTAGAAGTTAACTTTTTTTAATGTTTACGACAAAGGCACAAAGAGGGACGTCAACCTTTGTGTCTTTGTTTTTACCATCCTTTTCAAAAAAGCTTCTCCGTCATCTAAAAGTAATATTCTCCTCTTCCGTTTTTCCTTTTCCTATTTATAATATAACTTTAAGAAATGAGATGTAGGAATTTCTATGTTTTTCTCCAGTAGCTATTACTATAGTTGATGTCTTGTTTCTTGGTATCAATGTTTATATCAATGTTGTAATGTTTTTATAAAAAAATGTTTGTGGAACCTTTTGCTGCTTCCTCAAATGTATAAGTTTTTCACCCTCAAAAAACAATCACTATGTTGACTTCATGTTTGCAAAGGAAATTTTCTGTTTCCTTTATTGCCATTCTATTTTTTTTACTGACTCTTCCTTTTGGTTCTTTTAGTCAAACCAATCTTGATTCCCTTTTGTCTATTTATCAAGACCATTCAAAGACAGACTCTGTTAGATTGACAGCCCTAAATGATTATGCTAGATCTGGATACCTTTTTAGTCAGCCAGATAGTGCTAAGTATTTTTTTGAATTACTATTTAAAGAAGCGGATAGCCTGAATTTACCAACTTTTAAGGTCTTAGGATTATCAGGTCAAGGTATTGGTTATAAAGTGAAAAATGAATTTAAAAAAGCCAAAAAATATTTAGAGGAAGCTTTAGTAATCGCGAAGGAAGTTCAAGATGAGAGAATTTTAGGAGAGATTTATAATGTCTTTGGCTTAATTTATCGAGCAGAGAACGATTTCATAAATTCGGTAAAATATCATACGCTCAGCTTGAAATCACACGATGCAGCTTCAGAGACTCGGGAAAATATTTCTGGAAAAGCTCAGAGTCTTGGAAACCTTGGAGTGGTATATTCAATGCAAGGGGATACTTCCAATGCAAGGGTATATTTTTTTGAATCTTTAGAAATGTCGAAATCTATAAGTGATGTTTCAGGGATTGGAACCCAGTTGAGTAATATCGGATTGATTTATTTTAATATAGGGGAATACAAAAAAGCTATGCCTTATTATCAGGAAGCTTATAGCATGCATTTAAAAGCTGGAAATTTACAAAATGCAGCAATAACACTTTCTAATATTGGGAATTTGCATGGCGCATCAGGAGGGTTTGATGAGGCGCTGGAAGTGTTTAAAGAAGGTAGGAAAATATCCGAACAGATTGGTGATACAGAAATGATTTCTCATTTTATTTCAAGTATTGGATCTGTTTATTTTAGTAAAGAGGATTACTCATTAGCTCTTAAATATAAGAAGGAAGCAAAAGGAATAATTGAAAATGTTGGGATGTTTGAAGGGGTAGAAGCGATAAGCAGGGACTTGCATGAGGTATATAAAGCTATGGGCAATTATGAAAATGCATTGAAAGAATTCGAGTATTCCATCATAATCAGAGATAGCATGAGGCGGGAAGAAAATCAAAGAGCATCGCTCCGTCAGGAATACGAATATAATTATGAAAAACAAGCACTGGCGGACAGCCTTCAATTCGCTCAAAAAGAAGCCATCACCAATCTCGAGTTAGCAAGAAGTCAAGCAACGCTTTCCCAACAGCGTCTTGGATTAATCGCAACGATTTTAGGCTTATTGTTAGTCGCTTCTCTCGCTTACTTTTTCTATCAAAGTAAAAAACGTCAAGAAATCGAGGCCAATCGAATCAGAGAATTGGATGCTTTTAAATCTACTTTTTATACCAATATTACTCATGAATTTAGAACTCCGCTAACAGTCATTCTAGGGATGGTTCAGCAGATAGAAGAACAACCCGAAAAGTATTTAGGAGAAGGTGTGCAATTGATCAAGCGCAATGGAAAAAATCTACTGGGGCAAATTAATCAAATCCTGAATTTGTCAAAACTGGAAACCAATTCGATGCAGTTAAATATCATACAAGGAGATATTATCGAATTCCTTCGTTATTCTACCGAAGCGTTTCAGAGTTTCGCAAATGGACAAAATATTTCGCTCCGGTTTTTTTCTCCGGTAGAAAAAATGCTTATGGATTATGATCCTAATTCTTTGCAAAATATCATGAGCAATCTGATTTCTAATGCCATGAAATATACAGATGATGGAGGTGATGTCAAGGTGGTTTTGGAGAAGGCAGATGAGCAGCTATTTATAAAAGTACAAGATACAGGGCATGGAATTGCAGCGAAAGAATTACCGCATATCTTTGATCGGTTTTATCAGGTGAAAAATACAAAAGATCAAAATGTCTACGGGTCTGGTGTAGGTTTAGCTTATGTTCAAGAATTGGTGAAGGTGTTGGGCGGAACGATTGTAGTAGAAAGTAAAGTAGGTAAAGGAAGTACTTTTTTAGTGAAGTTACCGATTCGAAACGAAGCTGAGTTATTAGAAAATAATAATTCAAAAACAGTTACGCTAAATTGGAAATCTAACCAAAGTAAGATCGATAAAATCGGAAATAATATTTTGTCTCCTGTAACTGATAAAAAACCAGAGATTTTAAATAGTAAGCTTCCTCAACTTCTCCTCATCGAAGACAATGCAGATGTCGTTATCTACCTCAAGTCTTGTCTCGAAGATCTCTATCAAATAGACGTCGCCTACAACGGTCGAATCGGTATCGAAAAAGCCCTTGAAAATATTCCGGACTTGATCATCAGCGATGTCATGATGCCGGAGAAAGATGGTTTCGAAGTTTGCGATACCTTAAAAAATGATGAACGGACGAGTCATATTCCATTGATTCTATTGACTGCCAAGGCTGATGTAGCTTCTAAGTTAGCTGGACTAAAACGCGGCGCAGATGCTTATCTTTCCAAACCTTTTGACAAAGAAGAATTATTAGTCCGATTAGAAATGTTAGTTGAAAGACAAAAGCGGATGGTCTCCTATTTTTCTAAAAATAATCAGGAAGATTTGGAAACAAATGGAGTAACGGAAATCATTCAGATAGAAGATGTTTTTATTAAAAAAGTAAATAAAATTCTTGAAGAAAATATTGATGATGAGAATTTTGGACTTCCACAACTTTGTCAAAAAGTAAGAATGTCTCGCTCACAATTATTTCGAAAGATGAAAGCCCTGACAGATGTGCCGCCGTCTATTTATATTAAATTACATCGACTCAATAAAGCAAAGCAACTTTTAGAAAATACAGATACTAATGTCGCAGAAGCGGCGTATGAAGTAGGCTTCAAAGATCCATCTTATTTTTCAAAAATATTTCAGGAAACTTTCGGATATTCACCAAGTACTATTAAAAATAAATAACCTATGCAATTAAATAGAAGTATCGCAGTCCTTACACTCCGTTTATTATTAGGCTTTTTTTTCTTGGCTCAAGGATTTGGAAAAGTCTTTAAGTTTGGAGTAGAAAACGTATACAATAATTTTTTCAAAGAAACTTATACCGCATTGCTTCCAGAGTTTTTGGTATATGCTACGGCTTATTATACTTCTTATGTAGAGTTGATTGGCGGCTTGTTATTGGTGATCGGATTCAAGAGGGATTATGCCTTGTATGCCTTAGCTTCAGTCTTGGTCATCGTGACTTTTGGTCATGGTCTGGCAGAGCCAATATGGGATACTTCTCATGTCATGTCTCGGACGATTCTCTTGATTCCATTGCTGCTTTTGCCAAAAGCTTGGGATCGATTTTCGATAGATGGCTTGATGAATAAGTCTGCACAAGACTCAAAATAAATTTATTAGCTCATTGCAGTTGGATTTGTTGAATACAACCAGTAAGTATTTGATAACTAGTGTTTTATAAAGCGGGTGATTTCGTTCGATACAACGAAATCACCCGTTTTTTTATGCCAATCAACAACCATTTTACCTTTTCTTGAACGCTTTCTCCTAACTCCTAAGAGATATTTACCCCCACCTTTGTGATATACTTTTTAACGATGTTTTCGCTCTTATAGCAAGCCTCAAAAAGTAGAAAATCAAACATTTCAAATTTTTATTAACCCCAATGTCTTGCCCCATGCAAGGCCTAAAAACTAATGTCTTATGAAAAAGTTCATGTTTATTGCTACGTGTTTATTCTTAGTAACTTTTTGTTTTGCGGCTACTTTGAATACTGCTGATTTTTCCTGTCCGCCACCGCAGAATGTTGCTAAGATTTCTGAAACTTATAATTCTATTTCCTTCGACTGGAACGACTGTTTTTGTCCAAGTCAAACTTTCGAAGTGTATTATGTAAAGGATGGAAAAGCAAGTGGCATCTATCCGGTGAGTGGTTCTGGGTTTACATTTTCGAATTTAAGTCCAGGAGATTATGAGTTTCATTTTAGAACGACTTGTGGGGGAGGGGTAAGTGTGGATGTGATTATTGAGGAAGATATCGTTATCGGTTAAAAGTTAATTAACTTATTGAAAAAGAGAGGTTCTTCAAAATGAGGAATCTCTTTTATTTTTTAATAAGTTCTTCTACTTTTTCTAACAGCCAAAGTTTTAATGCTAAAGGTTTGGTAGATTTAATCTTTCGGAGTAGCTTAATATCTAAGGTGTTTTGAGAATGGTCAACAAGTATTTTTCTAACGATGAGAACAAGATTTAAAAATATTTCTTTTTTAGAATTCGATATAAAGTTATTTCGACGAATATATTTTTCAAAGGATTGAACTTGTGAAAATAAAAAATCATAATAGCTGCGATCAATAATGTACTGTTCAAAATGTATTCGTAATAAAATTACTTTTGATTGTAGAACTAAAAGAGGTTTTGAAAAAGAGTAATTTAAGAGTAAATCTATTGCCTGGTCGTATTCCTTTCTATGATAAAATAAATTACCTAGGCTTAAATTAGTAGCGTCACTACTTGTGGTATTGGGCAGTTTGTTTTTGTATGAGAGTATAAAGTTTTCTGTCCACTCAAATTCTTTTTCATGAATTGCAACTGTTGAAATATTGATAAAAGTACTTTCATTAATTTTGTTATTCTCGATAAATATTTCCTGTTCTAACCCAAACTTATATAAATTCAAAAGCTTTGTATGAAAACCTTTTTTCCCTTGATTAATTTGGTTGCCTAAGTGGTTTATAAGAATTCGAATAAAGAAACTCCTCTCCTTTTTTCTAATTGTATTAATCTTACTTTTAAATAAATGTTCTATCTCTGAATACCCTTCATTATTGTTAGTGGAGGTTAAAGTTTGAATTACAAGTTGATATAATTTGAAAGTGGGTTCTTCCTGTAAGGCTGTTTTAGTTTGGGCTAAAGATTTTAGACTTATTTTTTTCTTATGCAATCTTTCATGGTTTTTAATTGCAAAAGTCAATTGTTGTTTTTGTAATAGGTAAAAATAGTCCAAATGTTCAGTAGCCGTTTTTAGAATGTGAGTATTTAATTTTTGCCGATTCGTTTCTACATGATTAGCTAAGTTTAAATTAAATTCAAAGGTACCCTTGAAGTATTCTGAATCCCGATACGGCAAAGCCTCCAATTTCCCAATCATCTCCTCGGTCCCTTTCTTAAATTGTTCATAAATATTCCGTTCTCCAAGAGCAGTCGTTAAGACTTTCTTTTTTTCGAAAGGATGATTACGAAGCTGCATCGCGACCATAAATTCTTCTACTAAAAGAGCTAAGCCATGCATGAGCTTTCGCATTTTTTGAATATCGAATTTTTCCCTTGGATAGATTTTTTGAAAAGCTTTGGCCTTATCCAATTTCGGAGAATCTAAATCCGGATAGTACTTTTTGAGGTGTTGAAATAAGGCAATGTGTTCTTTATTGCTGTTGTAAAAAGGAGAGTTGAGAAATTTTTGAAACCAATGAAGTTCATTTGTTTTTAAACCCTTGAGTAAGAAGAGTAATTTACTGTTTTTCATTTTATGGGCTTAAGTTAAATCTATGCTAATAGATGTAAGTAATGTTCTAACTATGTAAACTACAAGTTATAATATTTGGGTATTTCTAAATAAATATACGATAAAAAATAGAATTATTTTTGACTTTTTATTTTTAATAAATGACTGATATATAGTGATTTATGATACGAGTATAAGTTTATTTTGTTATAATTTTTAGAATTACTTTTCAAAATTGTCCCTAATAAATACTTAATTCGATTATAACTTGCGGTCAATGATTTATGAGAGGTAAAAATTTGATGATAAGCTGAAAGATCAAAGCTCTCAAATATTTTTTAACCCTAAAAAAATAAAAACTCATGAAAAAGGAAAACCTTTTTTCTCAAAACATTGCCGCATTTTTTTTACTCTTCGCGGTTATTGCTATTTCTAGTTGTGGAAAAGAATCTCTTGAAAATAGCACATTTAAAGAAAGTAATACAATTGAAAATACATCGGAACTTGATAATGCCAATGCTACGATACAAGCTATCTATGGATTTGAAGAAGGTGAACTTTCTAAAGCGGAAATTAATGAGCTCTATGCACAAATCATTGCTAAGGCAAGTGCTGAAGAATTGAATCAACTTGAATCATTTGTAGCAATTTCTATGGCTCAAGTAGAACAATCGAACTTAGTTGCTGGAGCTAGAAGTTCAGGAGATGCTACGGTTCTCTCTGAAGGCACACCTGGTGATGCTTATGGATCTTCGATCGCTAAACAAGGAAATACTCTTTTTGTAGGAGCTCCAAATAGCGGTGTTGTACATGTTTATAGTGGGAGTTCATTGGTGCAAACCTTGAGCCCAAGTGTTGAAGCGGATAATTTTGGTGCTGTTGTTTCTAGCAGTGCGAACAAACTCGCAGTAGCTTCTTGCGGATCAGTTTTTATTTTTAAAAAGCAAGGCAACGCTTGGGTAGAGCAAACGATTATTACGGCTGATGTTGATTTCTTTGCTGCTTGCGCTACAGGAACAGACCTCGTTTTATCAGGGAACACTTTAGCCATTTTAGGACGAACTGGAACTGGAAGTTCAATCTATGTTTACAAATTAAATGGAAACAATTGGTCTTTGGAAGATGAGATGAATCTTTCGGAATCTCAAATATTCCTATGGGATATCGACCTTGCTGCTAATACGATTGTGGGAAATGGAGGAGATGGCCAATTAGGACCTTTTTTATCTCCTCAGGTTTATGTTTTTGAAAAATCAGGAAATTCCTGGGGATTAGAAACTCAAATTGCTTTTCCTTCCGATTACCTTTTGAGTAGAG
>CAKZTD010000090.1 GCA_937921595.1 uncultured Saprospiraceae bacterium | reverse complement strand
CTCCTCCTAATATTCCTATTTAAAAATTCAAGGATAATCTCCTAATGGTTCTTCTTTGCCTTTGCAAAACTATTGTCATTGCAAGCTGCATGGTAAAGGCCTTAATTGATTATTTCCTGATGATTCAATTATATATCTAATTTCATTTTTTAATATTTCAAAAAAACAATATGAGAAAAACAATTTACAACTTATCAATGGTTCTAGTATTCCTATTTTCTGGATCAATTGCTGAGCTTCAAGCTCAACAATTTATTAATGTGTTACAGAACCCTGGAACCAATACCGATCTTACAGGTTGGAATTTGGATGACGATTTAGGAACGGGTCACTTAATGTTACCTGATGGTGGAATTGATGGCACTGGAGCTGTTCAGTCTGGATATGTTACAACAATATCTCAAGAAATTGATCTTCTGGCGATTGGATATTCAGAAGCTTTTTTAGATAGCGCACCTATTGTTCGTTTCGCAGATTGGATAAAAGGATCAGGGGCAATGACAAATGATATCTACTTTTTTAATTTACAATTATTGGATAGTGTTGGAAATGCCATCTACAGTTACAATTCTTACGACGTTGTTGGAGAAATAATTAGCTCAGAGGAATGGCAACAGATTACACATAATGTTGTTGATTATGGAGCTGGTCTTCGTAAAATTTCTATTTCTAGAACTGGATGGGATGCAGAAGCAGATCAAACGGCTACCCTTGGTGTAATCATGGATGCTACTAATCTAACTGTCGGAAATAATTTGTTAAACCCAACTGCTGCCACTGGTGATTTATCTGGATGGGAAGACATTCAAAGTAGTTTTGGTGATGGTTGGAAAGTAACTCCTTGGTGCGTAGGATGTGGTTCAACTTTTCAAACCTCTTTTGATTTAACGACTAAAAGTCAAACTGTAAATTTATTAGAACTTGGCTATACTGAAGCTCAGTTAGATACAGAACCAATTATTGACCTTTGGGAATTTGTTCTTGGTTTTGACGGACCAGGAGATGGAACTGGATTTGGTGATACTCATTTTATGAATATTGAATTAAGAGATGGATCAGGCAATGTTATCGAAAGCTTTGAAAGTGGAACTATAACATGTACCGATGCTTGGCAATGGGTTGGTGCTAATTTTCAAGATTATGGTCCCGGACTTAGAGAAATCTATATCATTCACGGTGGTCAGGATACGGAGTATTGGGGAGGTCATTATGGAGGTTTGGTTGATGCGACTCAACTGAGCTTAGTTTTCCCAACTTGCAGTGCCGCAAATACTACTTCTGCTTTAACACAAACAGTATGTGGAGCTACAGAAACTTTTGAGTTTAATTTTGATGGTGATCAAATCATACCTGATGGAGGAACATATGTTTTGAATTTCACACCAGGAGCGAATGTACCTACAGGGGTGAATGGTTTCCAATTGGCTGGAATCTCACAAGACAATATTTTAAATTCAACATTGGGTGGTGCAGCTGGCGAACTTTCTGGAAGCTGGATAGTTACTGGATCTATAGCTTCTGATGCTAATGATCCATTCAATACAAATTGTGGTGGTACAACAGATGAAATGATGGTTCATTTTAGCCCGGCTATCGAAGCTAGCGAAACGATCGTAGACGAATCTGTCGAAGGATCTAATGATGGTTCAATTTCAGTAAGTGCTACTGGAGGTGTTGGATCTTTGACTTTTAGTTGGAGTACAGGAGCAACAACATCGAGCATTGACAATCTTGAAGATGGTGATTACACTGTAACGATTACGGATATAAATGAATGTAGTCTCGTGGAAACTTTTACGGTCCAAGGAGGAATAGTTGGTATCGAAACAATTGAAGGTTTAAATGACTTCTCCCTTTTCCCTAATCCAACGGATGGAAAAGTGACCTTATCGATTGAACTAGAACAGCAAATGGATGCACGATTAGAAATCTATAATATCGCTGGCCAATTAATTCAAACTTTCGAAAATGAGTTCATTACAAACCAACAGTATTCAATTGATTTAAGCAATCAAGCAGATGGAATGTATGTTGCTAAATTGATTTTAAACAATCAGGTTGCAACGAAACGCATTTTGAAAAATAAATAAAATTCAATTTATTCGTCCTGTCCTTTTCGCTTATGGAAAAGGATGGGGCGAATATTTTTTTATAAATTTTGGTGTTTTGTAAAACTCGGTTGATTGATAATTAATCTATTTCAGCGGACGTAATCTAAACACAAACCCAGGGTTTGCAACCGCAATATAAATATACCCATCTGGTCCAACTTTCACATAACGGACACGCCCTATATTTTTCATCAAAATCTCTTCCTTAACGACTTTGTCATTTTCCATTCTACAAAGATTTAAATACTTAAACCGAAGCGAACCAACCAATAACTGTCCTTTCCAATCTCCATACTTATCCGAATCCACAAAGGCCATTCCGCTCGGTGCAATCGAAGGCACCCAATAATGTAATGGTTGTTTCATGCCTTCCTTTTCGAGCATTTTTGTAAAAGTTGTTCCATTATAATTAATCCCATAAGAAATCACTGGCCATCCATAATTAATACCTGGCTCTATAATATTGATTTCATCGCCACCTCGTGGGCCATGCTCATGTGTCCATATTTTTCCAGTCTCCGGATGCAAAGCAATCCCCTGAGGATTTCGATGACCATACGAATAAATCGAAGCGACTGCAGTATCTACTTTTACAAAAGGATTGTCCGCTGGAATCGAACCATCTGCTTTAAATCGGTGTACCTTACCTCCAGGTCGGGATAAGTTCTGAGGATTGACATCTCTTTCTCCTCGATCACCAACCGTCACAAAGAGATCACCATTCCGATCAAATTTCATCATCGATCCAAAATGATAGGGCCTATTGGTATAAGGCAAAGCTTCCAAAATTTGCTTTTTATCTTGCAACTGATTCCCTTCCAATCGGAAACGCGATACCATTGTTGTCATCAGTGAGTCTCCATCTTCTATCTTCAAAGCTGCATAAGACAAATAGAGTAATTGATTATTTTTAAAATCCGGATGGCAAATTATGTCTTGCATCCCTCCTTGGCCTTTTACCCGAATTGGGGGAAGTCCTTGAATGATTGTTTTCTCTCCTTTATCATTGACTCGATATAAAGTCCCGTTTCGTTCACTCACCAAGAGATCACCATCTGGCAAAAACTCAAATGCCCAAGTCACTTCAAGTCCCCTAGCAATAGTATCAATGGTAAAGATCAAGCTCTCAGAGTGAAAAGTATCAGAAACGACTTTCTCTTCTTCAAATCCATATTTTTCTACTTCTTCAATTCCACCCATAATATAATCCACCAAGCCGTTAATCTCTGCTTTAGACAAAGCAGCACCCCAAGCAGGCATCCCTTCATCTACATATCCCGAATCGATTGAAGTGTATAAAGCTTCTTGAGTTTTTCCATACTTCCACTTACGATCTACAAAAGCTTGCATCTGTTCGCCGTGGCAACTAGAACAAAGTTTAGTGTAGTTTTCCTTAGCTAAGGTGAGAGCTGGATCAGGCATTTCAGTGATTTGCTCCAAAGATTCTTCTTGAGGAGTTTGGCAGTAGACAAAGAATAGGCTTAAAGTAATTGAAAGGAGGATGTATTTTTTCATTAAGTATTATTTTTTTTAAAAATACTAAATGAAAACATATTTGTCTTATCTAATTTTGGGTTAGACTCATTAAAGAAAAGATTCATTAAAAACTGGGCATAAAAAAAGCCCCGCAAATGCGGAGCTCTCTTTTTGTGACCTGGCCGGGGCTCGAACCCGGGACCCTTTGATTAAAAGTCAAATGCTCTACCAACTGAGCTACCAAGTCAAAATACTGATTTTCAAAGATTTATATCTTTTTCAAATCTTGCTAAATTGATTAAGAAATAAAGAATTATAAGCTCTTTCTGTTTAGCGAATGCAAATGTAGATAATTTTATTGAATTTCACTACAATTAAAAACTTTTTTTTAGAAAAAAAATCAATAAAATCGAGCTTCCAAATGATCTCTTTTGCAAGATAAAATTAATACAATAAAAGAAGGGATTTAGTTCATCAATAAGTAAGATATTCTTCTAAATTATTCAAATACAAGATTCAAAGATTAAAATACCTTTTAAAGATCTTCGAAAAGTAATAAGGATTCCGAAACAATGAGTTAAACATAATTCATTTCTACAAACAAAGCAGCGATATCGATTCTCATCAGGTTTAATAAGAGTAAAGCAATTTGATCATCCACTAAATAACCAAAATGAAAATTTACCTTAGCCTCCTTTTCTCTATTCTAACTATTTTTGGATTTTCTCAAATCTCTTTTACCGAAAGTACTTCAAGCACCTTTACTGGAATCAATAATGGAGACGTCACTTTTGCCGATGTCGATGGAGATGGAGATCCTGATGTATTGGTGATCGGATATGGGGAAAATTTTTCAGACGAAGCACAATTGTATAAAAATGATGGTACTGGACAATTTAGCCCAGCGGATTCCGGAATTTCAGGACTTGGGTATTCTTCGATGGATTTTGCAGATGTAGATAATGATGGAGATTTGGATTTACTGATAGCTGGGCAATCGAGTGCATCGGTGAGTACACGTTTATATTTGAATGATGGAACAGGCGATTTCACCTTATCGAACAACAGCTCTTTTCAGTCCATTACATTTTCTAATGTTGGTTTTGCAGATGTGGATGGCGATGATGATCCCGATATCTTAATCAGCGGAATCAACGAAACTTTATCAGCCGCAGTCACTGCTTTATACATCAATGATGGATTTGGAAACTTTAATCTGAGTAGTACTAGCCTCCCGAAAGTTTATCAAGGTGATTTTGATTTTGCTGATATTGATGGTGATGATGATTTGGATCTTTTATTAACAGGAACCCATCCGCCTACTTTTATGGAAAGATCATTTCTACTTACAAATAATGGCAATGGTTCTTTTACAGAAGTTTTTGGAACGCCTTTTATAGATGTAAATATCAGTAGTGTAAATTTTGAAGACATTGACAATGATGGTGACCCAGACGTTTTGATCACAGGAGGTACCAGCTTCGGATTTGCTTCTGCTCTTTATAAAAATGATGGAGCTGGGGTTTTTACAGAAGTTAATAATGCTGGAATAACCAACGTACTTTTTAGTGATGCGGCATTTATGGATTTTGACTTTGATGACGATCCAGATTTAGTTGTGGTTGGAAGAAAGGGACCAATCCCTGATGAGTCTGCAAAGGTTTACAGCAATGATGGTGACGGAAATTTCACTGAAGTTACTGGTTTAAATTTAACAGGTGCGACAGGCGGTGGTGTGGATGTCGCTGATGTAGATGGAGATGGTCATGCAGATTTGTTCATTGCTGGTATTGCTCCAGATGAGAATCTTTATAGCAAATTGTACATCAATGACAATATGATTAATGACGTAGAAAGCATAGACTTTTTTCAGACCAGTGTTTATCCAAATCCATTCAATGATTTTCTCAATCTGGAATTTGGAACAGCACTCCAATATATAAGTTTAGAACTTTCTAACGCAGCGGGTCAGGTTATTAAAAATGATTTTCATCAAAATGTTTCTGCAATTTCAATTCCTACAACTAAACTTCCAAAAGGAATATATTTTCTAAATATTAAAAACACAAATGGTGAGCAGAAGACGATTCGGATTGTGAAGTCGTAGATCTCGACTTCGCTCAATCTGACAATGTGAACTTCGCTTTGTCTGACAGCGTCTTCTAAGAAGAAACAAAAGAGACACAAAGCTCTACAGAGAACAATAAGATCCAAGAAATAAAAACATACTCAAGAATAAAAACCAGGCCCCACTATTCCAATTCATCGGAATCTAGTCCTATCGTCGAAGACGATCTATCCCTTCAAACAAGGCCACGAGTTTGAACCAATCACTATTCACCTCCGGTGAATCTATCCCTTCCGACACACTTCGTCGGAATCACTACCTAGGAACTTTCGCCTCTTTCACTGATTCCAAAAACCTCCCATGATCTAAATAATCCTGGATCACCGTTCCTGCTCCTTCCCTAGTCAACACTTCATGATCTCCTTTTAAGCGAACACCAACAAAATCAATTCCCATGTTCCGCGTCGTTTTTACATCCCAAATCGCATCACCAATATAAACGATGCGTTCAATTCCTTCATGAGCTGCACGAGCTTTTTCAATTGATTCTGAAACAATCGCCTCTCGGGTATCTTTATTATCGGCATAGCTTGCATGAAATTTATCAATCGAAAAACCAAGATGATTGAGCTTAACCCTTGCCGGAGCTTGCCAACCACCTGTCGCAATTCCCAACACATATTGATCATCTCCTAACAATTGCTCCACCGTATTTACAGCCCCTGGAACTTCCATAAATTCTTCCGGTGCCTCTACCCTTTTCTGCTTTAGCAATTCTACAAAATGATAACGTTGCTTTTCAATATCTTCGGGATTTGCTCGTCGACCAAAATCTTTTTCAATTACCGTATTAAAAATAGTATGATCCGTCACCGCCGGAAAAACACTCCAATCAATCGTCGGAAACTCTTTTCCAAATTGCTCTTCATAAGTTTGTGCAAAACATTCGCTATCTACTTTATTAGAATATAGCAAGGTTCCGTCGATGTCGAAAATGATTAATGTTTTATTATTTGACATAATTTTTATTCTAGATTTTTTTTTGACAAAGAGAACGCGAAGAAGACACAAAGCTCCCAAAGAACCAAGCTTTCCCCAATCATCTAAAATCAAGGCCATCTATTCCCATTCATCGGAATCTATCCCTTCCCGATTTCACATCGGGACTATCCCTTCTAACAGGCTTCATTAGAATCACTCCTCCTCTTCAAACTCAAACTCTAGCTGTACTCCTTCCCCAATATTTTCCTTCACCAAATTTGAAACCGCTACTCCAAGTAATCGGGCTGCATCAAAAAACTCCCGATTCATTTCCAGTAATTCAAAAACAACCTCTTTCATTTTTTTCAATGACCGCACTTCGCTATTAAAAGTCTTACTTCGAGTAAACTGTTGAAAATCTGGTGTTTTTATTTTTAAAGAAATCGTTCTCCCATAATTGTCCGTCTTTTTCATATACAGAAAAACCTTTTCGCAAACATAGCTCAATCGTTCCTTCATCTCCGCAGTGCTTATGATGTCTTCAAAAAAGGTTCGTTCAGCTCCAATAGATTTTCGAATCCGATCAGACCGAACTTCCCGCGTCTCTTCTGCCCTCACCATTTTATAATAAAATCGCCCTACTTTTCCAAAGCGTTGGACCATCTCTATTTCGCTATACTTTTGCAAATCTCCTCCAGTTCTAATGCCCATATTATTCATTCGCTTTGCAGTGACCTTTCCGATACCGTGAATCTTTTTAATAGGAATATTTGCAATAAAATCTAAAGCTTCAGAAGGAAGGATCACCTTTATCCCATTCGGTTTATTAATATCCGAAGCAATTTTCGCCAAGGACTTATTAAAAGAAACACCAGCAGATGCAGTCAATTGAGTCGTTTCAAAAATACGCTTTCGAATCTCTTCCGCAATGAGCGTAGCAGACTTTGGACCTTTCTTGGGTTCGGTTACATCGAGGTAAGCCTCATCCAGAGAAAGCGGTTCGACTAAGTCTGTATACTCATGAAATATATCTCGGATTTGTTGAGAGACTTCGCGATAAACATCAAAACGGGATTTTACAAAAATTAAGGTCGGACACAAGCGTGCAGCAGTTATACTAGGCATTGCAGAACGGACACCATATTTTCGAGCTTCGTAGCTAGCCGCTGCAACCACTCCTCGTTTTTTTGAACCACCAACAGCAATAGGTTTGCCTCGCAATTCAGGATTATCCCTTTGCTCAACGGAGGCGTAGAAAGCATCCATGTCAATATGGATTATTTTGCGATTGGTAATCAAAAAAGATAGTTACAAAGAATAAAAATGAATAATTACAAAAGTACAGAAATCAAAATAAAAATGACAGCCAAAATCAAAATGGAGTGCAGTTTTACAAATTTAATGCTTGATAAAATAAATAAACTTTTCTTTGGTTTAGCAGTGATTTGTTAAAATACAAAAACCGGCAGCTGAAATTAATCAGTACCGGTTTTTTATTAACATGGGATTAAAATGCGTTGCTAATTTGTTTTTACAAAGCGTAAGCTCTGAATTTGATCTCCTTGAATCGTCCGGATGTAGTAAACACCGTTACTTAGATTTTCTAAAGAGATATCGAAAACGTTTCGTGCTTCAAGCGTATTTACATCGAGGTGTTTAACCAATTGCCCTGCTGCGTTATAAATCGCAATAGCAAGACTTCCTTCTCGTTCTATCTGATAAATCAATTGAATATTATCTCCACGAGTGGGATTAGGCTGAATAGTAATTTTTTGTTTTCCAAAATAATCGACGGCTACTATTTTATCAAAAACCTCATAAGTTCCATCATAATCTACTTGTGTCAATCGATAATAATTAACACCAATAAAAGGTTCTTTATCTAAGCAAGAATAATCCAAAGCAATCGTACTATTTCCATTACCTTCTATCACTTCTAGCTTTTCAAAATTCCGGCCATCATTTGATTTTTCTATTATAAAATAATCATTATTTTCTTCGGATGATGTTTCCCATGTTAATTCTACTAAATTTCCTTTTCGACTTCCATTAAAAGAGGTCAAATTCACAGGGAGTAAAGTCGCCGAAATTACTACATCATCAATCATCGCACCATTTAAAAATCCATCTGATCCAAATCCATCTTCCGCATTAAATACAAACCCAAAAATAACAGAGCTATTTCCAGTTAATGCATCAACATTTATAGATCGACTAACTCCTTGACTAGTAAAAAGAAAGCCCATTAGATCAGTAAAAACAGCGGAATGTAATGATTGAGCAGAACTTGGCCCTTTGTTATACCAACTTGCATCAGCATCAGTCCCTAACTTTGTCCAGGTACTTCCATCATTCAGAGAATAATGTACTTGCATCCCATAAGGTGCATTAGAAAAAGCGGCTTCCATTCCAAGTGTAAAAGATAAGGTTGCTGCAGAAGCAGTACTAAAATCAAATGAAGGCGTATACAGCCAAGATTCATTATCTTCCAAGGGAACATCCCCTGTCAAGTTAGTTACCCAACAATTGGTACTATTGGTAAAATAATTACTAGGTACTCCTTTTTCGAAAAAAGAATTTTTTCCTGATGTCTTTGATTCTGTTCCAAAATCATCATCATTCATATTTCCTCCATCGGCTGTCGTATAAGGTAAAGATTGCCCCGATGGCAAAACGTAAACATAACTTGTTTTGGTTTCCGTGTGCGCTCCTGAATTTACAGAAAGCGAAACCTCATAGGTTCCTGCACTCGTGTAAGTATGTGAGGGACTAGGTGAAGTCGAGGTTCCGGAGTCTCCAAAATCCCAACTATAAGAAGAAGCATTGATTGATTCATTAGTAAAATTAACGGTATGGGAGTTCCCCCATTCCACAAGATCATCTCCACTAAAATCCGCACATCCTTGGTCATCATCAATCACAATTGAAGAGACCGGAGCACTATATACGGAAGATCCACAATCATTTTCTACCATGACTTTATACCTTTTACAAATTCCCCAACCTGCAGGATTAATCGTCATCGAAGCAGAAGAAGATAAAGATACCGTGTGAATAATTGAAAAAGTTTCTTCGTCTCTGACCTGAAGTCTATAATCTCCTTCGGTTGTCGCAGTCCAACTAATATCGAAACCAGTAGCGGTAATACTAGTGATACTTACATCAGTAATTGGATCACAAGGCGTTGCCACACAAGAAACAATACATGCAGGCACAGATACCGATGCCGCATCTACAGAGGCGTCGATAGTGGATACTGAAGTTGCTGACCAGGTGGTAGAGGAACTCACTGTTGGTGCCATAATATCCGTACCAGAAACATCATGATCAGCGTTCAAATTATGAGCCATCTCATGAGAAGCAGTTACTCTTAATTGAGCTGCATTCGTTGTATGATCTTGAATCACATGGTAAGCTTGAGCACATAAAAGATTACTTCCACTCCAAGCCAAACCAACTGTTGTACCATCAAAATCTCTATCGGTCCACATTTGGCCCATATCTACAGTAGTATTAAACCCACCAGTCAGACTCCAAGCAGTAAAATCCCCAAGTAAATCACTAGCGCTCGTAGAACTGGTCCATGGATCACAATTAGCACAAGTTGAAACGATTTGTTCTACAATTTCAAACTCAAGTGCATCGTCAAAATCCGAAGTTTCATAATCTGTTTCTACATCGGTCAATACCGCAACAACATGATCAATCGCTCCTTGTACCGTATTTCCTTTGTCAGCAAATAAAAGATAATCAGAAACAACTCCTAGGTCTACATCATAACATAAACCGGTAACAGATCTTTCTTCTCCTTCTTCATGTACATGTTCTTCATGGAGACTCAAATCAAATTCAGAATATTCGTCCAATCCACACTTGCCACTAGATGCTTCTATCTGATCTTCTTGATCAAATACCATATATAAATTCTTAGGAGCATCATTCACATATCGACTGACCGAACTAATATAAGTTCTCTGATTTCCTTCAGTGATGTGTCCATAAATAAAATCATCATGGATCAAAAAACTAACTTGCTGTTGAGGGTTTCCTTTTACATTTCCTTTAAAAGAAATATTTCTCGGAACTGGATGAAACTCTTCTCCATTTTCTGTCAAGACTCTAATAATTGCGTCTTCAGCAAAAAGGTCATTTGGATATAATTCAAATTCCCATTGATAAGTATTACCAAGATTTAATTCTAATATTTTATCGAAACCGGATGATTCGACACTTCTACTGAGGTTGTCACCTTCTAATTCAAAAGTTTGATATTGAGTAAAACTTTCAGATAGCTTTGTTTCAATTTTATTAGAAATCGTAAAAGATTTGAATGTGCGAGTCTGAGCTCCTACCATGCAGGACATTAGCAAACTAACACAAGCAATCAAGGCACGTCTTTGAAAGGGGTACATAAAGTTATTTTTTATTTGGAAATAATCGTTTTCTCTAAGAAGTAGTTCTGACTTGGGGTTTGATTAAGAGCGTGTTTTGAGATTTTTGTCAGTGTTTAATTTCTTAAACAACTTCTTTCCTAAAAAGAAAATGGGTCAATTCCCAATAAATCAATATTTGTACCGAATCATCTTTCCACTATGTTTTTCGTTTTTCTAAGTATTAGGTTTTTTAATAATAAAACAATGATAGCAAGGGAAAACATGGTGTTTCCAAAAGTATTTTCTTCAATAAAAAAAACCGACTTCTGAGTTAATCAGAAGCCGGTTTTTTTTATTTTTATTTGTTTTATATAACCTATTATTTTAAAAATCAGTTTTCACAAAACGTAAGCTTTGCGTCTCTCCTAACTGATTTGTTTTAATGACGTACACTCCATTGCTCAAATTATTTAGGTTTATATCAAAAATATTACGAGCAGCAGTCGTTTCAAAAGCTACACTCTTCAATAATTTCCCAGTGATATCAAAAATCTGAACTTCCAATGGCCCTGATTCCAAGGTTTGATAAACCAACTGAATCTGATTTCCACGAACTGGATTTGGCCGAACAGCTATCTCCTGATTTGCATCATAATCTACAGATACAATTCGATCAACAATCTCAAAAGTTCCATCAAAATCAAATTGCGTTAGTCGATAATAATTGGTACCGATAGCTGGTTTTGGATCTATTAAATCATAAGTCTGGCTGCTAAAGGTAGTTCCACTACCCTGCACGGTTCCGATCTTTTGGAAATTTCTTCCGTCAATTGATTTTTCGATAATGAAGTAATCGTTATCGGTTTCAGTTAAAGTCATCCAATCCAGTAATACTTTATTTTCGCTAAGTTTTCCACCAAAGGCGATTAGATCAATTGGAAGTGCACCTGTTATTTCAACAGATACACTATTAGAACTGAGTGCAGCACAAATAGTCCCCGCATTCACATCTGTTTGAAAAGTAGCAAAAGATCCTCCTTCATAGCCATTCAGTACTGTACCACTTTGATAAGAAAGACCATGAACAGTATAGTCATCAGCCGGGAATGTTCCTGAATTAGACAGGTCAGAATTTTCATCAAAAACAACAATATTACCTGCTCCATCTACAATAACATAAGTGTAAAGGAACCCGGTCGGAGTTACAGTTGATGCATCATAAAGTGTCTGATTAAAACTTACGTTATAGTTCCCCGTAGTTGGTGTAGTACTACTAAAAGCAGAAGGTAGTAAAACATATTTTGTTCCTGTCACTAAAGACTGCGAAAAAGCTGAGGAAAGATTAACCGTGCTGACTCCATTAAAATCACCATTAGAATTCAACCAATTGGTGCACTCATTGGAAGGATCATAAGAATCCTGGTATAGCGTTATCATTGAAGTGTAGTCAGGTTGACTAGTTCTTGTAAAAGTAGTAGAAACATTACTTCCTATAGAAAACTCAAAAGTTTCATACTTAGGAGAATTCCCCAATTGGATACAGGTATTTGAACCGTTGTTTTCAACAGCAAGATTTGAGTTTGGATCTCCAGCATCTAAAACGCCACTTATAGAAGTTACTGGTGTTCCAGCACATAAAGAAAGATTCAACGAAACATCTCCTGCATCAGCGGAAACTGCTTCACTATTCGAAATTGTTCCTCCTTCAGCAGGGCATCCTGAAACCACAGCAATGTCGACATTATTGATATCAAAAAAGATATTCGTTCCGCCAGAACAAACAATTTTAATTCTTCCCGTTGATGTAGCAGTTGCAGGCACAGTAATATCTTGAGCACCATCATTTGCAACATTAGAAGCGAGTGTTATCCCAAAAGTATTTCCCCCATCAGAAGAATATAAAATATCTATAGTAGGACAAGTATAAGTTACATCATTTGTATTAGCTACATTCCAGAAAATCGTTTCCGTATTTCCTGAAGACCAAGCAGTTGTTGTATTTTGAGTAGTTATTTCAAAAGGACCATCAGTACCTACTGTTAAAGATATTTCATCACAAGCGATTCCGCCTCCACCCATTTCATTATCTCTTACGGTAAGTCTCCATGTCAAAGTTCTTCCTACTGTTGGTAATACCTCGCCAGTTCCAGTTGTAACATTCCCTGCCAAAACGGAGGTCAACTGCGGAAGAGTTCTTTCCACGCTTGTAGAAGGAGGAAAACTTCTGAACAATGGACCATCAACATTTGCTCCAGCATCATCTGGGGCATCCGATCCAGAATAATCTGTGTCGAACTGTTCCCAGTTATAAGTTAAACTTCCTGCTCCATCGGCATCTGATCCACTACCTGTCAAAGTAAAAGGAGTACTATGAGGAATTTTTAAACCATCGATACTGCTAGAATTAGCATCTGAAGTAGGCATATTATTTCCTGTAGCGGTAAGAGCTGAACAATCTGACCAACCTGATACTGTAGTAGAAGAACAACCGCTACCAGTTAATAGCTCCCCAGCAGTCATATAATTGTTTATAGCATCTAGACTACCTATTCCAAAGTAATCTGTTCGACTAGCAAAGAAATCTCCTGCATCACAACCAGCACTAGTACTCATAATTGATGATCCTTGTCCTGGTTCGTAACGGCCACAACTGTTACCAGAATTACAGCCATAATTAGAATGGCGACATGAAAACATATGTCCAACCTCATGAAGTAGCACAGTTACACTACTTGGAATATCATTGGGTAAATAAGTATATCCTCTTGCTTTACTAGATGTACATACTACACCTAGCCCTGCTCTACCTGCCCATCCACATCCACCACCACATGTGATTTCATGAAAACTATGACCAATATCCCACGAGCCAACAGTCACATTATTATTGATATAATCTTCTCCCTGTGTTAAAGAAGTAACAGTATTTGTAGGATCTGTAAAAGGATCCGTTGCAGGATTTGAATTCAACAAGTATTCAACAATTGTAAAAGAGATTGACATTTCTTTTTCATAAACCGTATTGATCTGAGTTACCCTATTTAATAGAGCAGTTTCAACGGCAGCATCTGAATTACCATTTAAAGCATAAAATTCACCGGAGCAAGTAAGGACCATATCATAGTTACGCAAATTATCTCCTATTTGAAAACAAGAATTGGTTCTTGAAAAATTAGATTCACCATTATCATGACCGATTATTTCTGAATGATCAGATTCACAATTTCCTGACTCATTATCTACCTCAATAATATCGTGATCATAATAAGTAATGTAAGCATCATTATTATTTTTCTTATCGGTTAATTCTACATAAGAGATGCCGTTTATTCCTGAAATCACTGCATAAAATCCCACTGGAGTTATATTAAATCTTGCAGTAGCAGTAAGGTCATCTATTCCTTGAGCAATATAACTTTTAAACTCAGGACGATGACTAGATAAGGATGCCGATAATATAGGTGATTCTACCACTCTGAATTGTTGGATACTCCCATCAGGCAGAGGTAAATCAATAATTGTAGCCGACGCTCTATTAACTTGAGCTAAGCCTTTTAATGGAGCTTCTTCCAACTGGCTTTTAAGCGAAGTAAGATCAATGGTAACTTCTGAATAATCAATCAATGACGCTTGATATGCTTCAGACACTTGAGAAAATAATGAAAGAGGTACAATTAGTACCAATAGCATGAAAGCTAGAGCGCTTTGTGTTTTGTTCATTTTTTGATTTTTTGTTCTGATTAAATATAATTAATTAGGTGATATCACAATGAAGTGATATTCAGATTCGAGGATTAAGGTATTGTTGAAATTGATTGTGCTTGATTCAGCTCTATGATATAAAGGGGGAATTAAAATCTATTTATAAAATATTTAATTGCCGTTCTTGTAAAAGTAAGTAATACTTTATCAAAAGTAAAGTATGTCACCATTTTTGTTGAATTCAAAACAAAAAAAGCGCTTCGAGAATTCCCGAAGCGCTTTTTTAAAAGAGTATATTTTTTAGAACTAGAAATATCTAGGTGTATTAAATTTCTTAGAACTATAAGTAAAGTCATATCCTATCATCAACTCAAATGAACCACCGGCAAACTCTGAAAGTTTATTAATGGTATAATCATAAGAGGCTCCGATTCTAGTTCCATTGGCGAGATAATAAGCCATCCAAATATCTGCAGAATCAAAAGAACTATCTCCTCCAAAAGCTTTTGCTTCAAAGGCTGCTCTGGCTGATACACCAACCCACAAAGTATTGTAAAACAAAAACGAAGCATCAATATCAAACTCTGTTGGTGCTCCTACTTTCGTTGGATTACTAGATGCCGGTGTAAAGTCTCCAAAGAGTCCTACACTTTTAATCAAGATAGATGGTTTGAAAATAATAGCATCTCCTTTTACTGGTAATGCAGCTCCAGCAGTAAAATAATAATGACGGTATTGCTTTGCCCATACCTCAGCACCCGTAGGTACATCTTTTCTTAAATCATTATTATATAAATGTGGAACAGAAAGTCCTACATAATATTTTGGTGCATAGTAAAATACTCCAGCTCCGAAATTGAACAACCAATAATTTGGTGATGTTTCAGAAAATGAAGGATCTATTGATGCTGGATCTTTAAACCTCAACTTGTCCCAATCTGCTCTCCAATTGGATGCTCCGGTCTGTAGACCGATCGATAATTTTCCTTTTCCAAAAGGAATTCGATAAGCATAACTGGCATTCGCAGAAGTAGAACCGGTGGCTCCAATCTTGTCATTGATCAAACCGATACCTAAACCTATTCTTTCAGAAACAGGCGAATGCATCGTTAGGGTTTGAGTAGTTGGTGCACCCTCAATTCCCCACCATTGGTTACGGTATAATAAACGAACTTGAGCATATTCAGGACTTCCCGCAAAAGCAGGATTGAAAGCTAAGCTGTTAAACATATACTTTGTGAACATGGGATCTTGCTGTGCCGTCGACCAGCTCATAAAGGAAATAAAGAAGCACGCTACTAGTATAATTTTTTTCATTATTCGCTTGTTTATCAGAAATCAGATAATTAAAATGCCAAAAACCATGCCTTTAGAACCAATTTCATCCCTTAGAAATAATTGATTTTCAAGGACTTACATTTAAAATTACAATCAGCTAGGAGTTAATACTTTATACATTAAATTTCTTTTTCAAGTAAATTAAAAATCATAGATTTATTTTAATCCACCGTAGTTAAACACTACATTTACGACAAACCTCTTCACTTTTTTCTACTTAAAAAGTTTAAAATGGAGCCTTTACAATGGGAAGTCGAGTAGCCCCCCAGCAACACCTCATTACCATTGAAAAGCTCCAATCCTTTGTGTTTATTAGTTCAAATTTTCTAGCGATGAATTTGTAAATATCCATTAAATTTCTTCACCTCTCCTTCTTCGTCTTCTATTTGTATTAAGTAGAAATAAGTACCATCTGGTAAAGCTTTTCCTTCCCATATTCCATTAAATGGATCATCGTTGGTATATCCTTTTTTCAAGAATACTTGATTACCCCATCTATTGAAAATACATACTGTATTGGTTGGAAAATTTTCAATACCATTAATCGTAAAGGCATCATTGAGTCCATCACCATTTGGCGAAATACCGTTATAGATAATCAACTCGTCACAGATCACTTCAATCACAACTGTGGCAGTATCAGAACCTCCGAGAGTCGTTATGTAATAAGTAAAACTATCTACATCTCCACAGAATCCTTCGTCTGGAAAATAAGTCATTCCAAAGTCTGAATTAATGACCACTGAACCATTTTCAGGACCAGTAATTATTCCTATATCAATCAGATCACTATTCAAAGTATCATTACCCAGAACAATAATTTCTACCGAAGTATTTGTTACTGTCGTTGTATCATCATCAACAGCAACTGGCGGATCGATCAACAAATTCTCAACCGAATTGATGATAAATATCGTCGTATCACAGAAGCCAAATTCATCGCAAATCTCTATACAAGCTGAATCAACTCCTTCTGGAATCAGCCCTTCAAAACTGATACAGTAATCATCGAAAATATCAAAATCAACATAGGTACCTGAAGCACCAAGACAGTAATTCGTAACCGAGACTATGGTGCCCGCGAGTTCAGTAGTATCCAAACAAATCGTATCCGAAGTACCAACCATTATGTCATTCGCTACGGTATCAATCGTCTGTGGACTTACATTGACAATAATGTACGTCTGATCACAGAAACCGAGATCATCACAAATCTGAATACAGATGGTATCCGTTCCAATATCAATTCCCATAAACTCAATACAGTAAGTATCTTCATTTACAAATACATCCAAGTCATCTTGGAAACAGAAATTATTAATCGAAGTTATCGTCCCTGGAAGAGAACTGGTATCAATACAAATCGTATCTGAGAATCCTAAAAGGATGTCAACTTCCAAGGTATCAGATAGTGGAAGCACCTGAACAATCAATGAGGTCGTATCGCAAATCCCTAAATTGAAATCACAAATTTCTACACAGAAGGTATCAATACCTAATACATCTCCGGTATATTCCACACAAGTCGTCCCTGGGATAATCATAAAGGAAACATTACCATCTGAAGCTCCCGGGCATACATTAATAATGCTGGAAATAGTTCCAAGATTTGAAGCATCAATACAGAAAGTATCCGTCATACCTTCAAAAATAGTCAGTAAGGTGTCGACACTAATGCCATTGGAAGGATCACAAGTTACCGTGATTTCAAATACATCCGTACACCCTGTCGTCGTATCTATCACAATAATTTGATGGAAACCAGTATCAATCGCCATGGCCAATCCGTTAGGAACTAACTGAGTATTTGGATTCGAAGTAGCTATTACACCACCACCTTGAGAAACCACAATATCTCCATATGTATTTGCAGAGTCGCCTCCGGAAATTAAGAGTCCTTGTACTTCCCAGTTAGCATTTGGATCCCAAACATTCATAGAATCAACTAATTGCTGAATCGTTGTAAAAGTATCTATACTAAAAACCTGTCCATTTACAGTCCAGCTATCTAACATGTAGTTATCTGGGTTATTATACCCAACCGTCAGGTAGGTAACCAAAGAATCAAAGTTACATCCAACTAATCCTGCTTGATAAGGCGAGCCATTATCAGTAATGTTGTAGTTAAAAATATCCTCTAATGGAATGTCCAAACAAATCTCCGTAAGGCTATCACAATCACTAGCCATCACCATCATCGGTCCAGTATAAATATCAGGACAATTTGTATTGGTACATTCTACTTCGATGATTATCGTATCCTGACACCCAGTCAATATTTCATTTAAAATGATTTCATGATATCCGGTATCAGCCGCGATTTGAACTCCATTCGGAATTTCGATGGTACTTAGATTAATCGTGAAGTTATTGAATGGAAAAGGAATTTGATTGATCTCTAAAGGTCCATAATTATTAAATCCAGTACCACCTTCAATTTCTCCGTTTGCACCTAAGGTCCAGTTTCCTGGAGCATCCCAAACATTCATCGAGTCTACTAATTCTTGCAAGTTTGTAAATACAGGGATCGAATGACTTTCTCCATTCTCCGTCCAGTTCAATAACTCATAAGGACCATTTGGTGCTTGTACCTGAATCACATCTGTTGGATAAATCAAGAAAGAATCAATATCACAAACTGTAAATCCTTGAATGTAAATTTCACCATTATCAAAAATCTGATAGTTATTTAAATCCGCAGGATTAACTGGCAAACAATAGAAGCCAAATTCAAAACATTCAGTTACGGAAATGTTGATAGAATCCTCTGTAAAGATTTGAGGGCATCCTGTCGGTATAACAGAAGTGATAATCACTGTTGTATCGCAAACACCCAAATCATCACAGACAATAACAGACATGGTATCAATTAGATTCCCCGTCTGTCCTGGGAACGGTGTATAAGTAAAACATGGCTGATCAGAATCAACAGTTAAAGAACCGGTTCCATTCAATGGAGCATTTAGTATTTCAATACTTGCAAAATTTCCATTCAATTCATCTAATGGAAGACAATCCGAATAAGGTGTTTCTTCATTAGTAGAAATGTAAATCGTATCCATTTCAGGATTCCCTAATGGCATAGATGAGACTGTAAAGATGTAACAAGTCGTATCTATTAAACCATCAAACTCAGCGACCACACAAACCGTATCAATGAATTCTCCTTCTAAGAGTAAACTTTCATAAGTCAAACATCCTGCTGAATCCAGCATCCAAGTTCCGTAATCACTACTTCCAGAAAGACCACCATCAAGTAGAATAATACTTGTTTGATTAGTTTCAAAACAATCTTCAAGAGTGATACAATCTGTCAATTGATCTTCAACATCCAAGCTTAAGAAAATGGTTTCAGCTGAAGGACAAGGAATACAAGCATCAGCAACATTTAAATTATTGACTACTGCTTCACAACCATTAACATCAGTAACCGTTAGGCTATAAACACCCGGATTCAGATCATCTCGATCTTGTGGATCATTTGATCCAACTAAGTCAGCCCAGTCAAAAGTATATCCTCCGTTTCCACCTTCTACAATTAAACTGATCATGCCTAAATCATCACAGTCTGCATTCGTCAACATCACATCAACATCAATCAAGGCTGGCTCAATCACTTCGAAACAATCCTGTCCTGCAACACAACCATTTCCATCATTGACAAGAATGCAATACGTACCCGCTGCTAGAATTCCATTCGTTGCAACTTCACCATTTGTATCAAGAATAATCGTTGTTACTGGTTCTACAAAACCTGATAATAAATCAACTGTAAAGTCTACCTCTCCATCTGTTGAACCAATACAACTTACCATCACTGGATTATTGTTAATGATTACATTCGCTCCAGCGTCTACTTCATTTTCTAAAATAAAAGTCTCTTCAACAATACATCCTGATCCATCATTATCTGTAACCGTAAAGGAATAAATACCAGCAGTTAAATCATCTCGATCTTCACCAGTTCCTCCATCACTCCATTCTACCGAGTAGTTTCCACTACCACCTCCGATATTAATAGAAGCGGCTCCGTCAGCTGCTCCACATTCAGGTAAATTTAAAATTTGAACATCTGCACTTAAGGTATTGAAACTTTCTATCTCCACTTCAAAAACATTCAAACATCCTGAGGTAGGATCAGTCATGGTCACTTGATATATTCCAGCAGTTAATCCAATTCTAAAATCACCAGATTCTCCATCGCTCCAATCATAATCAAATGAAGCAGGAGAAAGTGAAGCTGTTCCATTATCATCAGCACAAGTTGCTGGAGAAGAGTTTACAGATTCTAAAACAGGACCATCTAAATTTCCAACTACGAAGGTTTCAATAATAAAGCAAGAAGCATTTCCTGAAGTAGAGATCGTAACGGTATAGGTACCTGCAGCAATATCAATCGCTGTTTCTGAATCACTCACATTTGGAGACCAATTGAAATCATAATCATTCGCATTACCATTGATCATTAAGGTAGCCTGTGCATCATTATTTCCACAAGTCCCTTCTATCACTACAATGTTATCAATCACCGGAATTTCACAATCTGTACACTCATCAAGAACGTTTAGATTTTGAGCAACCGCAGAACATCCTTCGCTGTCTGTTACCGTCAAACTATATACTCCCGCTGCTAAATCATTTCGGTTTTGAGGGTCGTTATTACCTGATAAATCTGACCAATCAAAAGTGTAGCCTCCGTTTCCACCAGTAAGAATAATATTGATTGATCCATTATTATCACAATCTTTATTTTCAATTTCAACATCTACATTGATCGCCTCTGGCTCCGTAACTTCAAAGCAATTTTGCCCAGCTAAACATCCATTAGCATCTGTAATCAAAATGCAATACTCCCCTGCTACCAAACTACCATTGGTATATTCTACCCCATTGAAATCAACAATAGAAGCTGTAAATGGTAATTCAAAATCAGGTGCAGTTGAAACGGAATAAATCACTTCTCCATCAGTTTCTCCAAGACAACTTACACTTGGATCATTTGTAACAATCACCGTCGCTGAAGGCACATCATCAATCAAAGCAAAGCTTACAATTGTCTCACATCCTGTTGCATCATCAGTTACTGTTACCACATAAGTTCCAGAAGCTAAATCATCTCTTTCTTCACCGTTTCCTCCGTCACTCCATGTATATGAAATATTACCTGCGCCTCCATTTGCAATCGCTATTTCGACAATACCATTTGCTTCGCCACAATCTGGCTGATTAACAATAATTGCTTCCGCATCTATCACACTTAATTGCCCAACTACGATGCTTATTACATCCGCACAATCTGGAGCCAATGGATCCATAATTACAACTTGATAAGTTCCTGCAGCCAGATCATTTCTTGAGTTAGTATCTTCTTGATCGAAAGCCCAGATATACTGATAATTTGCTGGTAATAAAGTAACACTTCCATTTTCATCTCCACAAGTTGCAGGAAAGATAATAGCGTCCTCTAATTCTGGACCATCAACATTGCCAAGAGCAATGGTAATTTCTGTCGTACAATCAACAGCTGAAGGATCAGTAATAATGATATTGTAAATTCCTGCTAAAAGCTCTGTCCTTGTACTTCCATCTGGTCCAGGTAAACCAATACTTGGAGACCAATCAAAAGTATAATCGCTAGGATTTCCTAAAACATCAATTCCAATTGATCCGTTGAAATTACCACAACTTGCTTCAACCACAACTACATTACTAATTTCAGGTGGAGTACATCCTCCAACACAATCTTCTTGAATTACTACAGTCAATTCTGTAGAGCATCCAGTATTCGGATTCGTTGCAACAACCTCGTAAGTACCATCGCATAAATCCTGGCGACTTGCTCCGGTTGCTCCATCACTCCAAACGTAATTTAAATTCGCAGGAAGTAAAGAAGCAGTTCCATCACAAAGGTCACAATGATCAGGTGTCGTAAATTCTACAATCGCGGTAACATCTGTAACTGTAATTGGTGTTGGAGAAATTTCTATAGAACCACAGATTGAACCACCACCTTGTTCCAAAACAAATAAAATATCAAGCGGTGTCGTCTGTCCTATTTGAATATTAGCAAGATCAAAAACAGAAGGATCAAAAACAAAAGCATGAATGCCATAGACTCCGGTTTCATCAACATCAAAAACAGGACTTGTACTAATTTCTAAAATACCTCCTGAAATGTCTGAACTCAATAAATAAACCAATGAAAAACCAGAAGGGACAATCGCATCTCCATCAGCAGTTCCACTAATTTCTGCACTTCCATTTTCTAAACAAACTGGTGTTGCATTTGGAGTCGTTCCTCCTGCGAATGCACCACATCCACAATTATCTAAAATAAGAATTGATTCAATTTCAAAAATACATCCACCAGCATCAGTAATCGTTACGGCATAGGTACCACCAATCAAGTCATCTCTATCTTCTGGATTATCCTGACCTGGTAAATCTGCCCAGTCAAAAGTATAATTTCCAGTTCCTCCATTTACACCAAGGTTAATAAATCCGGCATTATTACAATCTGCATTTCCTGCATTATAATCTACCATCAATTCCTCATTCACTACTACATCTATACTTAAAGGCAAACTACAATCTCCAGCAAAAACAATTACATTGTATGCTCCAGAATTTATAGGACTTGCATTTTCAATTGTTGGATTTTGTAAAGTAGAAGTAAAACCATCTGGGCCAGACCATTGATAAGAATTACCTCCGCTTACGAAAAACTCAATCGTTTCACCTTCACAAATTGGGCTATTAGAACTTATCGTAGCATTTGGTGATTCAAAAACGGTAACTGTAGCTGTAGCTGTTCCTTCACAACCTTGACCATTTGAAACCATCAAGGTAATTGTAAAGGTACCTGCTTCCGTTCCATTGTAAGCTGTATTTGGCTCTGTTGGATTTTCAATAGTTCCGCCATCCACAGTCCAAGTATAGGTAAAAGAAGGATCCTGAACATTAGCACTAAAAATAGTCTCTTCTCCTGCACAAATAAAATTATTTGATGGGCTTATTGAAACCGTTAAAATATCAGAAGCAGTAATCATCTGACTTGCAGAATTTTCATTCCCACAGTTATCAATCGCCGTCCAAGTTCGAGTAATAATGGTTTGACAACCATTGTCTATTGTAACTTCATCAAATATAATTTCTACACTGGTATCACAATTATCTGTAGCAATTACTTGAGCAGGATCTGGAATTTGTTCTCCTGCACTAAGGTCAATATTCACATTGGCAGGTACACCGATTAGCTCAGGAGATATTTCATCAATCACAGTAATTTGTTGTTCTTGTTCAACACTATTTCCACAATTATCTGTCGCAATCCAAGTTCGGATCATCGTATAAGCATCTTCACATGGAGCATCTAAAAGTACCTCGCTAAAAGTAATTTGAACATTCGAATCACAATCATCTGTTGCAACTACTGAATCCGCATTTGGTACATTTCCACAATCAACCGTAATATCCACAGCCACACCAGAAAGTGTTGGTGGTGTATTATCAAGAATAGTAATTACCTGAATTTGAGATGTTTCATTTCCACAATTATCAATCGCCGTCCATGTTCGGGTAATCGAATAAGAATCAGAACAATCTCCAGGGTTTGCAATTTCATCAAAAAGAACTTCGACATTCGTATCACAATTATCCGTTGCATTGATTCCTGAATTATCTGGTGCTGGTGGCACCTCTGAACAATCAACCGTAATATCTGAAGGCACTCCTGATAATACTGGATCTTCATTATCAGAAACAGTAATCATTTGTGTTTCAGAAATTGTGTTTCCGCAGTTATCAATTGCCGTCCAAATACGTTCGATGATGTAATCATTTTCACAATTCCCATCAATGATATTTTCAATAAATTCTAATTCAACATTTGCATCGCAATCATCAGTTGCAGTCGGAGTAGCTGGAGCAGGAATTGCATCACAAGAAACCGCAACATCCGCAGGCACCCCTGAGATCACTGGCTCACTTGCATCACTCACTGAAATCTCCTGAGTAAGCGTTACACTATTTCCACAATTATCAATCGCTGTCCAACTTCTCGTAATTACGGTTGAACTTGCACAGTTTCCAGACACTGATGTTTCTTCAAAAATAATTTCTACATCAGCATCACAGTTATCGGTTGCAATAATATCATCTTGAGCAGGTGGATCTGGAATCGCATCACAATCAACAGTGATATCCAAAGGCACACCACTTAATACTGGAGCAATTTCATCTAGGACCGTAACCAGCTGTGTAGCACTTGTTTCATTTCCACAGTTATCAGTCGCTGTCCATGTTCTAATGAGGCTATATTCATTTTCACAAGAACCATCTAATTGAACTTCACTGAAAGCAATTTCAACATTCGTATCACAGGCATCTGTTGCAACTGGATTTATTGGATTAGGAATATTTCCACATTCAACAGTTACATCTGTAGGTACTCCACTCAATTCTGGTCCTTCATTATCACCAACAGAAATCACTTGAGAACCAACCACTTGGTTTCCACAATTATCAATCGCGGTCCAAACACGGGTGATGGTATAATTCTCAGAACATCCACCAGCAGTAATCGTTTCTTCAAAAACGATTTCTACATCAGTATCACAATTATCTGTTGCGGTAATATCGTCATCAGATGGTGGAGGTGGAACGCCATCACATTCTACATTCATATTTGCAGGTACGCCACTTAGAATCGGATCTTGTAAATCTTCAACAACAATGGTTTGAGATTGAGACGTTACATTTCCACAATTATCGGTTGCAGACCAAGTTCGAGTTAAGGTGTAACTATCATTACAGTTTCCATCCGTTCGAACTTCAGTAAATTCTACTTCGATCCCTTCATCACAAGTATCAGATGTTGTTACATTCGCTGGAGCTGGAACGTTTCCACATTCTACCGTAACATCTGCCGGCACTCCAGAAATAACTGGAGGAGAATCATCCCCAACAACAATCACCTGAGATCCTTCAGTAGTATTTCCACAATTATCGATTGCGGTCCAAGTACGTGTAATTTCATAACTGTCCTGACAATCTCCAGGAGCAATGGTTTCACTAAAAGTAATCTGAACATTTACATCACAATTATCCGTTGCAGTAATGTCATCATTGATTACTGGAATATCAGGAAGTTCATCACAAGCTACAGTAACATCCACAGGAACTCCGCTAAGTACAGGGTCCGTTTCATCTACAACCGTTACTAACTGAGTTCCTGAAGTTTCATTTCCACAGTTATCAGTTGCTGTCCAGATTCGAGTGATGATATAATTATCAGCGCATGATCCTGGTTGGATACTTTCTGAAAAAAGAATTTCTACATCAGCATCACAATTATCACTTCCTACAATTTCATCTAAACTTGGAGCAATAGGAACATTATCACACTCTGCAGTAATATCTGCTGGCACACCGCTTAAGTTTGGTTCGGTTTCATCGGCTACAGAAATGTTTTGAACACCAGAAACTTCATTTCCGCAATTATCAATCGCTGTCCATCTTCTTTCTAAAACATAAGTATCTGTACATCCACCATCAATGAAAGTTTCTTCAAAAACGATTTCAACATTGGTATCACAATTATCCGTAGCCGTTGGATTCGCAGGCATTGGAATATCATTACAATCTACTGCAATATCTGCAGGCACTCCACTTAATATCGGGTCTGTTGTATCTTCTACTGTGATGATTTGAGATTCAGAAGTTTGGTTTCCACAATCATCAATTGCAATCCAGGTTCTTGTTAAAGTATAATTATCAAAACAGTCCCCATCGGTTCTTACTTCACTAAAAGTAATTTCAACATTGGTATCACAATTATCGGTTGCCGTTGGTTGCGCAGCTGCTGGAATTTCATCACACTCAACTGCTGTATCTACAGGCACTCCACTTAAAATTGGATCGGTGTTGTCTTCTACATTTATAACTTGTGTCAAACTAGTTGTATTTCCACAATTGTCAATGGCTGTCCATACTCTAGTAATTACATAAGATCCGCTACAAGCTCCAGGTGTTTCCGTTTCTGCAAAAGTTAATTCAACATTGGTATCACAATTATCGGTTCCTGTTGGTTGTGCAGGTGTTGGAATTTGGTCGCATTCTACATCAACATCAGCAGGTACACCTGAAATTACTGGCTCCGTATTATCTTCTACGGTAATCACTTGAATCGCTTCTACTGAGTTTCCACAATTATCGATCGCTGTCCAAGTTCTTGTTAAAACATAAGCATCTGAACAATTTCCATCTGTCTGAACTTCTGAGAAAATAATTTCAACATCAGTATCACAATTATCCGTTGCCGTTGGTTGTGCAGGCGCAGGCACCTGATCACATTCCGCATTTGCATCCGCAGGAATTCCACTTAAAGTTGGCTCCTCTGTATCTTGAACATTAATAATTTGAGTTCCTACCGTTTCATTTCCACAGTTATCGATTGCAGTCCAAGTTCTTGTTAAAGTATAATTTTCTCCACAGTTTCCATCTGTCTGAACTTCTGTAAAAATGATTTCAACATCAGTATCACAATTATCCGTTGCCGTCGGTTGAGCAGGTGCTGGCACTTGATCACATTCTACATCCGCATCCGCAGGTACGCCACTTAGACTTGGCTCTTGTGTATCTTGAACCGTTATTATCTGAACGCCTTCGATGGTATTTCCACAGTCATCGCTTGCAGTCCATGTTCGAGTTAAAATATAATTGTCAACACAGTTACCATCAGTTTGAATTTCTGAGAAAGTGATTTCTACATCGGTATCACAATTGTCCGTCGCTGTTGGTTGTGCAGGATTTGGAATCGCATCACATTCAACGGTTACATCTGTAGGTACACCGCTAATGACTGGATTTTGAGTATCCTGAATCGTAATAATTTGAATACCTTCAGTTGTGTTTCCACAATTATCAGTTGCTGTCCAAGTTCGAGTTAAAATATAATTTGAGGAGCAATCTCCATCTGTTTGAACTTCTGAGAAAGTAATTTCTACATTCGTATCACAGTTGTCCGTTGCGGTTGGTTGTGCTGGTGCAGGTACTTCATCACACTCTACAATTGCATCTGCAGGTACACCTGATAATTCTGGATCAGTCGTATCTTGAACAGTGACGACTTGAGTTTCTACCGTTTCATTTCCGCAATTATCGAT
>CAKZTD010000089.1 GCA_937921595.1 uncultured Saprospiraceae bacterium | reverse complement strand
GCTGAAGAATTTTTTCCAGAAGCCTTAGGATTGGCAAAAGAGGTTGGAGATAAAGGGACAATTTCTCAAGTGTTAAATAACTTTGCAAAACTAAAAAGTAAACAAGGTAAACATCAGGAAGCTATCAAATATGCACAAGAGGGATTGTTGATCGCTCGTGAAATGGGAGATAAAAGAGCAGTGACAGATTTGTTTGAGACATTGACTCAAAGTTATGTTGAAAATGAGGACTTTGAAAAAGCTTTTGAATATAAAAATTTACATAACCAAGCGAAAGACAGTTTGTTTAGTGCTGAGAAAAGTAAACAAATTCTAGAGCTTTCGACTCAATATGAAACCAAAAGAAAAGAAACGGAAAATGCTTTACTAAAAGAACAACAAGCAAAAAATGAGGCAATTATTAGACAGCGAACGACTATAGGTTTAGCTGTGGCACTCATTTTAATTCTGATGTCAATTATTGCATTTATTCTTTACAATAGTAATCGACAAAAAAATAAATATAGTCAACGTTTAGAAAACGAAGTAACGGAACGGACTAGTGATTTGGAAGAATCTAATGTCAAACTAAGGAGCTCGAATAAAGAATTAGAACGATTTGCTTATATCGCTTCTCATGATTTGAAAGAGCCACTTCGAAATATTATGAGTTTTACTAGGTTGATTGAGCGACGGTTACCTGAAGAAACTAAATCCGATAAAGATATAGAAGAATATTTTTCTTTTATTGTTAATAACACGAAGCAGATGCATCAGTTAATAGAGGATGTATTGGAGTATTCTAGAATTGGTAATGTCAAACCTGAAAGCGAAAATATAGAAATTGTAGAGGTTGCTGCTTCTGTTGTAAATGTTCTTAATTCTACTTTAAAAGATAGAAATGTAAAAGTAAATATTGGAGACTTACCAAGAGTTAAAGCTAATTCGTCTCAGCTGTTTTTAGTATTAAAAAACCTTATTGAAAATGGGATTAAATATAATAAAAGCAGTCATCCAGTGATCTCTGTTTTTTGTGCAACCAAGAATGGTATGCATGAAATCACTGTAGCGGATAATGGTATTGGTATAGAAGGAGATTACCACAATCGGATTTTTGGAATGTTCAAACGCTTGCATAACAGGGAAGAGTTTCAAGGCTCTGGCCTAGGTTTGTCTATTTGTAAAAAAATTATTCAAAGCCTTGGAGGAGATATCTGGGTGGAGAGCAAAGCTGGAGCAGGTAGTAAGTTTACATTTAGTTTGCCTCTGATTGTGGAGGAGGTAGAGGAAAGGAAGGAATTGAATGAGGTAGTTGTTTAAAATAAATAAATCTTATCTAAAAAAAGCAGGCATTTCTAAAATGCCTGCTTTTTTTAATTGCTAATACGCCAGCAAGTTTTCAATAAGCACCGATACTTTTTCTGCATTTGGTAGCATCGTTTGTTCTAGTACACTGTTCAGAGGAATTGCAGGCATATTCGTTGCTCCCAAAGTTTTTACCGGAGCATCAAGGCTTTCAAAACAAACCTCAGAAATCCACCCTGCCAGGCTTCTTGCAAATGAGTTATTAATGGTCTCTTCAGTAAGAACTAAACAGCGTCCATGTTTTTTTACGGTTTGTTCAATCAATGTTTCATCTAAAGGATTCAAGGTTCGGAGGTCGATAACCTCAATTTGTCCTTCGAATTTTTTAGCAGCATTTAATGCCCAATGTACACCCATTCCGTAAGTGATGATGCACATAGATTCACCGCTTTCAATTTTTGCTTCCTCAGCAGAAAGAACTACATTTCCTTTTCCGAAAGGCAATAAATAATCCTCCGCTGGTTCTATCGATCGGGCAGCATCAGTGCCTCTTACTTTTGACCAATACAAACCTTTGTGCTCAAATATTACCACAGGATTTGGGTCGAGGTAAGCAGCTTTCATCAAGCCTTTTAGGTCAGCACCATTACTTGGGTAAGCGATTTTCAAACCTTTGATATTGGTAACGATAGATTCTACACTTGAAGAATGATAAGGACCACCACTTCCATAAGCGCCAATCGGAACTCGTAAAATCATGCTTACAGGATATTTGCCATTAGACAAATAACAAGATCTTGCAACTTCAGTAAACAGTTGATTGATTCCTGGGAAAATGTAATCCGCGAACTGAACTTCAACAATTGGTTTTAATCCAACGGCAGACATACCAACTGTACTTCCAACAATAAATGCTTCTTGAATCGGTGTGTTGAATACTCGGTCGTCGCCAAATTTTTGAGCCAAAGTTGCAGCTTCTCTAAATACACCGCCTAGTCTTGCTCCAACATCTTGTCCATATAAAAGACATCCTTTATGTTCTCGCATCAATTCTTCTACAGCATGTAAAGCACAATCCACCATCACCACTTCTTCGCCATTTTCTGGATGTCGATCGCCAGTTTCTTCGGTGACTGGAGTTGGTGCATAATCGTGAGTCAACAAATCTTCAGGTGTTGGATCTTCCGCTTTTAATGCTTTTTGAAAATCATTCTCAACGTTTTCTTTTGCTTCCGTTTCGATTGCTTTTATTTCTTTTTTAGAAACGCCAACCTCTTCTAATTGGTAGATCATCTTTGGATATGGATCTTCCAATCGAGCTTCTAAAAGATCATCCCGATACCATTCCATTCGGACACCAGAGGTATGGTGATTTAAAAGCGGGACTTTAGCATGAACCAAAAATGGACGCCTTTCTTTTCGAATGGTTTCGACTACTTTTTGCATCGTTAAAAATGAAGTCGTAAAATCACTTCCATCAATAGTCACTGCTTCGATTCCATGAAACCCTTTTGCATATTCGAAAGCATCTTGTGCTCTGATTTCATCTGCACTCGCAGAAATATCCCATTCATTATCTTGTACTAGGTATAAAATTGGAAACTGTTTTAAAGCAGCCATTTGAAAAGCCTCCGCAATTTCTCCTTCGGTTACGGAAGCATCTCCAAGTGAGCATAAAACAATCGGTTTATCCTTGCCGTATTTTTCACCTAAATCAAATTTCTCTTTATACTGCATTCCCATCGCAGAACCAGTCGCCGGAATTGCTTGCATTCCCGTCGCTGAAGATTGATGAGGAATTTGCGGTTTGTCTGCATCTCTCAAACTCGGATGAGCATAATAAGAACGTCCAGCTGAAAAGGGGTCTTCTTTTTTAGCCAATAACTGCAACATCAAATCATAAGGCTGCATTCCAATTCCTAGCAGCATCGCATCATCCCGGTAATATGGATAAGCATAATCCTGTGGCAATAATTGCATCGCCGCCGCAATCTGTATCGCCTCATGTCCTCGCGAAGTTGCATGCACATATTTAGACACTTGTTTGAAATTTTTCTCATACAATTCGGTCATTGCCTTCGCAGTGCAAAGCAATCGAAATCCTTCAATAAGTGTCTTTTTATTAATATTACTTTTCGTTTTCAACATGTCTCTATTTTATTTTTTTTAAATCTCTGCGCCCTAGTCCCCGTTCCTACTCCGCGTTTAATTCTGTGAGAATCCGTGTCATAATCCGTGAAAATCCCTGTCTAATTTTACGTACTGCTCTATGAAAATCCGTATCTCACTATTTTATTATTTACACCAACTCAAACTGCAAAAAGTGATGATGAAAATGCTTCCGATGCAATAAGTCCCAATGCTCCTTATCCAAATTCCCAAAAACAGCACTAGCATGTTTTGCCTCTGGGTTTTCTTTGAAATATTCTTGGTAGTCGTCGAAAGCCATGAGCAAAGCCATCTTCGCAGCAGCCAAATTTTCATGAACCAAAGGCTCTGGTGCATCTGGGTTCATCCGAGGATGTTTTACCTCTTTCGGCATCGATCGGTAATTAAATAAACTATCTTGGTATACTTCGATTCTGCTTTCAGGAGTATGAATTTCTTCGGTCTCTTTTCCAGTCGCCAAATCAAATTGAGCTGCTAAATGTTCGACCATGTTTTGAGGAGTCATCAGTCCCCAATTAGCTTTTGTATTTTCTGTAAGTTTATTCAAACTCGCCTCAATATTTGCTCGCGTGAAATCTTGGAATGGACATTTCTTTTGAACTAAAGTCAAAATAGTAGCCGTTGCGCAAAGTTCGTTTTCTTGATCAAAAACTTCCACAAACCATTTGACAACTCCTGATGGAAATTCCTTTCCTCTACTATCTCTTTCAACTTTTTCTTTACAAGTCAACCTCACATGAAGGGTGTCATTATGATAAATTGGTTTTACGAAACGACATTCATCAATTCCATAATTTGCTGAAACAGGACCTTTGTTAGGGTAAACGAAAAGACCAGCAGCAGCTGCTAAAATAAAATAACCATGTGCTGCTCTTTTTTCAAAAATACTTCCTTGTAAAGAAGTAATATCTGTGTGTGCATAAAAATGATCCCAAGTGACATTTGCAAAATTGATGATGTCTGTATCGGTAATCGTCCGGTTATGAGTCAATAAAGACATGCCAGGTTGAACATCTTCGAAGTGATATTTAAAAGGATGCTGAGTAGCTTCGGTATATTTTGCTCCAGCTTGGAAAATTCCAGTGATAGCAGTGATCGTTGTTGGTGTTCCCTGAATCGCACAACGTTGTAAGTAGTGCATGACACCTCGCATTCCACCCATCTCTTCACCACCACCTGCACGTCCCGGACCTCCGTGAACCAAAGTCGGTAGGGGAGAACCATGACCAGTACTTTTCTTAGCAGCTTCTCTGTTTAAAACTAAAATTCTACCGTGGTGACTTGCTGCGCCAACGACAAATTCTCTAGCGATTTTATCATCAAAAGTTGAGATCGATGCACAAAGAGAACCTTTACCCATCTTCGCTAATTCAATAGCATCTTCAACTCCTTTATAAGGCATGATGGTACTCACTGGACCAAAAGCTTCGACTTCATGTACCGCCGTATTTTTATGTGGTTCTTTTTCTAACAATAAAATTGGACTTAAGAATGCTCCTTTATTTGCATCAGCATCAAGCAATTCAACGGTATCTAAATTTCCGAAAACAATGTCAGCTGTTTTTGCAAGTTCCATTACTCGCTCTCTGACTTCTGTTACTTGATCACGACTAGCCAATGCGCCCATTCGAACTTCTTTAAGCATTGGGTTTCCAATTTTTACTTTTGCTAAGGCTTTTCCTAAAGCAATTTGGAAATCTTCCACTAAGTTTTCAGGAACAATGATCCGACGAATCGCGGTACATTTTTGACCGCATTTTACAGTCATCTCTTTTCTAACTTCTTTTACAAAAAGATCAAACTCAGGAGTACCTGGAACAGCATCTTCTCCAAGAACAGAACAGTTCAAAGAATCTGCTTCCATGTTGAAAGGCACTGCTTCCTGAATAATTCTTGGATGAGCTTTTAGCATTCGACCAGTTGTAGCGGAGCCAGTAAAAGTGACCACATCTTGTGAACCAACCGTATCTAAGATTGACCTGGCAGAACCACAGATTAATTGCAATGCTCCTTCTGGTAAAATTTTAGAATTTACGATTTCTCTAACCACAGCTTCTGTCAAAAAGGAAGTTGAGGATGCTGGTTTTACAACAGCTGGAACTCCGGCCATCCAATTGACTGCACATTTTTCAAGCATTCCCCAGATTGGAAAATTATAAGCGTTGATGTGAATTGCAACACCTTCTTTAGGTACCATGATGTGATGCCCCATAAAGCCTTCTCCGCGAGACAAATCAATAGGATCGCCATCAACATGAAAAGACTGATTCGGAAATTGTTTTCGTAAAGAAGCATTGGCAAAAAGGTTTCCAAAACCACCTTCGATATCAATCCAGCTATCTACTTTGGTTGCTCCGGTTCGAAAGCTGATTTCGTAAAATTTATCTTTTCTTTTAGTGAGGTAGAGTGCCAATTTTTTAAGCATATTTCCTCGCTCCTGGAAAGTCATCTTTCGGAGTTTAGGACCTCCTGTTTTTCTACCATATTCTAAAATATCTCCAAAGTCTAATCCTTTGGTGGTAGTATAGGTGATGATGTCGCCAGTCACTGCATCGAAAAGTGGACTTCCTTCTCCGTCGCCTTCGATCCAGCTACCTTGGATGTAATTTCCTAATTTGGTCATATTTGGTTGATTTATATAAAAAACTAACTAATGTTTGAGGAAAACT
>CAKZTD010000088.1 GCA_937921595.1 uncultured Saprospiraceae bacterium | reverse complement strand
TTTCTTGAAAAGCCTGTAGAGATCATTTCGGTAGAAATAATAAGTTCAGTTGCTCCAGCTGCTGCTGCATCAGGTGTAAAAGTATTACTTGGCTCATCATAAGTACCTGCAAAGCCTCCGAAAATACTAAGTTCCCAGTCTGTAGGAATATCGAAATTTGAACTACTAAAAACATCAATGGGATTACTGAAAGGCACACCTACCTGAAGTGTAGCACTAAGTCGGCGAATGATGATTTGCTGATTCAGAATAGATGTGGGGAGGACATCGAAGCGATCTTCAATAATACCATAATTGATAAAGAGTGCGCCAGGATTATTGGGATAGGCAATATCAACAAAATTGACCCAGACTCCTAGATTGAATGCATCATTATGGTTATTGAAATTGCTAGAAAAATCACAAAAACCTTCTTCCTGATTGGTGAAAAGCCCTGAATTATTTACGCCTTCTGGTGAACCAGATATAGTTAATAAACCTGAATTTAATGTAGTGCCGGCTGCTGTGTTGATTAAGGCTGTTCCATTAGAGCCGATAAGGTATAAGGAGCCAATGACGTTTAAATTCCCTTCGTTATAAACGCCTTGGTTATCAGAATAATAGACTTGAGCATGGCCTTCATTTTCAAAAATGTCACGATTGTCAATTCCGGTAGTCAAAGGATGTTGGATATTAATAATACCATCATCGTAATTATATACTTCTCCAGTATTTAGTAATCCTATGTTAGAGAAATAGACATCTAGCGTTCCATAGTTGTGTAAAAATCCATCAGTTGTAAAGACATTAAAACCGTAGAGCGGCATATCAGAAATGCTAATAGTCCCTTCTGCATTATTGGTAAAACTGCCAGAGTTATTGATTCCTACGTTTGCTCCAGTAGCGGGAGAATCAATAATAATTGAGCCTTCGTTTTCAAAAATATTTGAATTTGAAATGCCGTGATCCTTAAACTCTTCAATACTAATGCTTCCTTTGTTACGGGTAGTGCCATGGTTTAGAAAAGCTGTTTTTTCGGCATCTAGAATGGTAAGTGATCCGTTGATGCCAACTTTTAGCAAGTTTGTATTTTCGATTGCGCTAGGGAAACTCGAACCTACATAGGTTACATTTTGTATTACACAATGGCCTAGTATTAAACATGTTCCGTTATTGTCAATAGCCGTTCCATCGGTTGTATTGTCTGTAATTAATGAACCCGTTTGAGCTATTTTAAAAGTAGCTCCAGTTTGTATTTCTATACCTTTTGCATATCCCGTTTGACCAGGTTTTATTTTGCAAACCCCGGAAGGAATGATGACTTCATCTCCTGCAATAGGAACTAAGCCTGTATCCCATTTTGCTGCTTGATGCCAAGAACCAACTCCACCTAGCCAGGTATGGGTAGTGGCAAAAGAAGAACTAAAAAAAAGAAGGGTAATAAATAAGGTTAGAAAAAAATTAATAGAGGAAGTGTTGTTTTTCATCATTTGATTTTTTGGTTATAAAACTTTGAGTATGCTACTGCAAAATTATTTTAAACCTAAGAACCATTTTCCACCCACTTGGGTAAAAATGAAATAGCAGATGAATAGGTTATTTCCTGCTATATTTTGGGATGAATTTTCGTTGTGTTTTGATACCTAGGAGTAGTATTGAAATAAGCTGAAAAGGCAATTTGTAAAAACTTGAAAAACAATAAAATCCAATGGCATAGTATTTGGCTCTTTATAATGAACTCAAAAAGCCTAAAAAGCTTAAAGCGAAAGAAAAACCGACTCCATAAATGCTGAATTCAACTAAAGTTCAAAATGAGCATGTTTCTGCTCCAGTGGATCATATCTTTGATCTTATTCCTTTTCCATTGTTTATTATTGACCTTTCAGGGCTTATTTTAGTGGCAAATCCGACGGCAGAAGATTTGTTTGGAGTTAGTGGTGAAAGATTAAGAGAGCGATATTTTAAAGAGCTTTTTCCTATTCGTTTTGAAAAAGAAGTGGATCATTTTCTAAACACTTTTGTTGAAAACCCGAAGCATCAAAGGCATGGAGAAGGATGGGAGTTGATTTGTCATGATAAAAACGATAAAGAATTCTTTGTGCGATTACATATTGCACTAATTTCTGATTCAAAGGATACAGCACTGTTGACGATTAAGCCAGCTGAAAAAATAGAGGTCATAAGTAATATTAATCTTCCAAGCCCATTCGAAGTTGCAGAAAGAGAGATAGCGAGGCTTTCCGCATTTCAAAAAGAAATCCTAGATAGTTCAATATATTCTATAATCAGTACTCGTGATCCAGATGGGATTATTACAACTTTCAATAAAGGGGCAGAAAGGATGTTGGGATATACCGCTGAAGAGGTGGTTGGAAAAACCAGTCCGGCTATCGTTCACGTTTTTGAAGAAGTAGTAGAACGAGCAAAAGTATTGTCTGATGAATTTGGTAGAACGATCGATCCAGGAGTTGATGTCTTTCATTTTAAAGCCAGAACTCTAGGAGTTTACGATACTAATGAATGGACTTATATCAAAAAAGATGGTACAAAAATTCAAGTTGAGTTAGCTATTTCAACCATCAAAGGAAAGGATGGATCTATAAATGGATATTTGGGAATTGCGAGAGATATAACTGCAGAGAAAGAGCAACAGAAACAAGTTTCGGAACATGCTAAATTAGTGGAAGCTAAAAATATAGAGCTTGAACAATTTACCTATATCGCTTCTCATGATCTTCAAGAACCACTAAGGACAATTTCTAATTTTGGAAAATTATTGGAAAGTCATGAGTCCATTAAAAATGATGAAGTTGCTTTAAAATATTTCGATTTTATTTCTGGTGCGACCACTAGGATGCAAGGTTTGATCAAGTGCTTGTTAGATTACTCGAGACTTGGTAAACAGGATAGAATGGAAAACATTAATCTGAATAATGTGATAGAGAATTTGAAAGTAGATATGATGGATACTTTTGAAAAAACGAATGCGGAATTAATTTTTGAAGAGCTTCCAACGGTATATGGATCCGTCACAGATTTGAGATTGTTGTTTCAAAATTTGGTTAGTAATGGTATCAAATTTAGTAATCCAAAAGCAGTGAATCCAAGGATTATTATATATGCCGAACCTGTTCCAGGGTTTTGGAAATTCTATGTCACAGACAATGGGATAGGAATTGACAAGAAACATTTTAATAAAATATTTTTACTTTTTCAAAGACTGAAAAACGGAAAAGAAATTGAAGGTCATGGTATCGGACTCTCGCATTGTAAAAAAATTGTTGAGAATCATGGAGGTACAATTGAGGTGGTTTCAGATATTGGAATTGGAAGTACTTTTATTTTTACAATAAAACGAATTCAATAAAAACGGAAAGATATGTTTGATTTAATATTATTAATTGACGATAGTGAAGCCGATAATTTTTTTCATAAAATAGTTATCGAGCAGTCGAATTGTACAAAGGAAGTATTGACTATGACTACTGCTCAGGCAGCATTAGAGTTTTTGAATACACCCGTTGATGGAAAATATCCTCAACCTGATTTAATCTTTTTAGATATCAATATGCCAGGTATGAATGGCTGGGAATTTATGGATGAATACGCTAAGTTGAATAGCGAACAAAAGGGTGGAAACCTTGTCGTCATGCTTTCAACTTCGCTCAACCCGGATGATGATCGAAGAGCTCGTGAAAACCCATTGATTCAAGAGTTTATTAACAAACCACTTTCGGTAGAAATTTTGCAAGGATTGATTGCCGCTTATGCAATCTAAAAAGCTATAAGAGAATTACTCTTCTTTCTTGTTTTTATAATAATTCCGACTCAAGATTGGCTCCACAACAAATGGAAAAAAACGATTCATAAAAGCATTCAATTTACCAAGAGTTGTAAATACTTCTTTAAATTTTCTCTTGTGAATCATGTTGATAATTCTTTTCGCTACTTTTTCAGGAGACTCCGCTTTTATAAAATCTCTTGAAGGCTGTGGAATAATTTTTCCGTCTTTATCATAAATGGTTTTCTCCGGATCATTTTCTGTAAAGCCAACATAAGCTAAGCCTACATGCACTTTACTTTCCTTCAACTCTATTTTTAACGACTCTGCTAATGCGGTGAGTGCCATCTTAGAAGTGGAGTAAGCAGCATGGTTTGGAATACCTCGAATACCCGCTGCACTACCAATAAAAATAACAGAACCCTGCGTTTTTTTAAGATAGGGTAAGGCTGCTTTAGTAGGATAAATAGAACCTAAAATATTGACTTCCATTAATTTTCTAAAAACCTCAGAATCTAAATCTTCGACACTACCTTCCATGGAGATTCCCGCATTATTTACGATGCCATCTAATTGTCCAAAAATCTCAATTGCATGGTCAATAATTTTTTGACAGTCTGCCATTTTTGAAACATCACCAGCAATCGCGGTTACCTCATTACCTACCTTTTTCATTTCTTGGTAAGTACGATCCAGACGTTCTGCATTCCTCGCATTGAGTACCACCTTTGCTCCTTGCTTACACATCTCGTAGGCCATGGTTCTCCCAATGCCAATAGAGGAACCTGTTATGATAATGACTTTATTTTTTAATCTCATATGTTTTGATGTTGAACTTTTCGTTCTTAATTGATGTGCGAAGGTGATGTTTTTTTGAAAAAGAATGGTAGTTTTTTTATATTAAATTTAAATACACTGCTGTAAACTTTTGAATACCAATACAGAAATGAGCGGATAAGCGAATGAATAAATGAGTGGATACCCGACAAAATGTAAAAGAAACAAAATCAGGTGTTTAAAGTCCTTCCTAATATTCATTTATTCGCTCATTTACTCATTTGGATAAGGGGTTTTGGTAAAACACTAAAAATTAAAGATTTATCAAAAAAAATGTAAAGTAAATATACTTATTTGTCTACTTCAATTGCTCTAACAACCATTCCCGCTCTGCTAAGGCTCTAGTCAATTCTACCTCTTTACGGAGTTTTGATTTATACAATTTATTATTTAGATCATTCGAAATCATTTTCTTGACAATTTTAACGAGGTTTAGATAATTAGCTTTGTGATATCCAATATTTCGTTTCCGATAAAGGTATGTTCTGAAGCTATCAAAAAGTGAATGTAAGGCGTCCCATTCTTTTTGTTCATAATAGATGCGTAATAACATTCTACGTGCATCAAGGTTGTATAAAACTTCTTTAAATTTTACTTGCTGCAATAAGTCTAAGGCTTTATCATAATCTGGTTTTCGAAAATAGAAAATAGCCAAATTGTATTGAAAGGTATTTTCTTGATCTTTTTCTGGAAGCCTTTTTTTATAGTCATACAAGAAATTTTCCGTCCATTTAAATTCTTTGAGATTGAGCCCCAGTACTAGAATGTTGTTATAGGTGAATGGCGAGAGTGTTCCGTTTTCAAAAAGAATATTATTTTCAAGAGCAGATCGATATAAGTCAAAAGCTTCTCGGATGAATACTTGCTCTCCTTGGTTTAGTTTTTTAATACAATAATTAATCGCTAATAAATACAGATCTCTAATTTCTTCAATAGGAAACAAATGTGCTTTCTCTTGAAGTGAAGTCCTTAAGCTTGCAAAATTTTTGGTAGACGTTTCCTCATTCAATGCTTTATAGCTAATGAAATAAACCTGAATAACTGGAACATCTGCATAATGACCTTGGTTTAGCAAGTCAATGATAAGTGGTAAAATTGGAAAATTAACCGCTTTTGTTTTTATAAATTGTTGACTAAGTAATGCACAACCATGACGAAGTACTCGAGCAATTAATTGAATGGAAAAACTGTCCGCAATTCCTTGCAAACCAATGTCAACTGAATGTTTTATTTGTCGATCATAGTTTCCTTTTTCTAATTGTAATAAATGGAGATGCTGGAAATAGTCTGCATTTCTAAAAGGAGATTTTTCAAATTTGACTTGTGCTCGTTTCCAGCGTTTGTTGAAAAGGTCGAAGAGCTGATGTTTTCTTAACGAACGGCTCAGCATCACTTCCTTTCTAAAAGGTTCGTTTTCCTGTTCTTGAAAAGCCAGAAAATCATAGATCAATTGTAGCAATTGAGATTTGCAATGATTGAATTTTATGTTATCAAAATCGGCATGAAATACTTTTTTAAAAACTACCTTTTCTTCTAGATCAAAGTTGTTTTGTTTTTTGAAATGTTGATAGAGCACTGTGAAAAGGTGAATGACATCTTGACGTTGATTAAAGAATGGAGACTGAATATATTTACTTAAGGCTTTCCATTCTTGTAAATTCAATGATAATAGGACCCTAATTAACTGACTTTCTTTCATAATTGGCCTATTTTATTTTGATAGTAAGGCTTTGAATATACATTAATATAAGCTTTTTTACGAAAATACTTAAAATTTAGTTTGATTATAGACTCAAAATGTATTTGTAAAGTAAGCTTTCTAGTTGCACCTTTGTTAGGAACAAAAAAATATAATCATGAATGAAATAAAATTTAAGACTTGTCTACTTGTTTTTGCATTGATATGGAATTTAGGAGGTGTAACTTTTGCACAATTTGATTTTATTCAATTTGAGAGTGACTCAGATGAGTATAGTTCGGATGTCGTCGCTACAGAGGACGGAAATTATGTTGGATTAACCATCGATATTGATAATGGGGAATCGCAGCTTCATTTATTTAAGTTTGCTTCTGATGGGACAACCATTTGGGATCGCTATTTTCAACATCCAAATCTTGAAAGTGTATCTTCTTATAGATTACCAGATATTATTCGCTTGAATGATGGAGGGCTTGCCATTTTATACACAAATGAAGATCCTAATGGTGCGGATAAGTTTACAATAGTAATCAAGGTAGATGATATTGGAGGTGAGGTTTGGAGGAAGGAATTTGAATGCTGTTTCTATGATTTACTAGAACGACCAAATGATGAAATTTGGTTAGGAGGAGATGTTGAATATCAACCAACTGGTCAAGACCTTCGATTAAAAAAATTAGATAGTAGCGGAAATGAAATATTGAATTGGGATTATTCTTATACTTCCGATGGCGTCGATGCTCCCGAAGAAGGCTTTCATATTTCTATTAATACAGCAGATGAAATTATTTTATCTGGAATGCGGAATTTGAGTAATAGCGAAAAAATTCATTTTCGGATTGCTCAAGATGGGACTTTGCTTAATGAATTAGAATTTGGAAATACAAATCAAACTAATTTTGATCACCAAGTCATAAGTACACCTGATGGAGGGTCGATGTATATTACGTCCTATTATTCTGAGGATTTTTATTCAATATCAAAGATTGATGGGGAAGGTGAATTAGTTTGGATAAAAGAAATAAATATAGGAGAGCACCAGCGTGATTATAATGATTTGATTGCTTGGAATGGAGGCGCAATTGCTGTAGGTAGTATTCGGTATTTTGGTTCTTTTTCGGAGATAGATGCTTTGGTTACTTTTATTGATGGAGACGGAAATGTAATCAATGATTTTGTGGTGGATTATGAAGGGAATAGAGAAAATTTGTTTTGTGTAATTCCTGATAATGAGGAAGGTTTACTCTTCTTTGGTCAAGTCGCCATTCCTGATGGACCTAGTGAAAGTAATTTAAACCCTTTTATTTTTGGAACAGATTCACTCGGTAATTTATTTGATACTTACCTCACTGGTCAGGTTTTCCATGATCTGAATGCGGACTGTGTGATAGACTCCGGAGAACCTGCATTTGATGATTATAGACTTTCCTTGGAAGGAGCCTCCGTATATACTTATAGTTTTTCAGGAGGTACCTATTCTTTTGGAGTTGATCCGGGAACCTATACTTTAAGTGCTACTCCGATCAGTTATTTTTGGGAACATTGTTCTGAAAGCGAAACCGTTACCGTTGAAGAAAATGAAACCGTTGAAACAGATTTTTTAGCACAAGGATTGGTAGATTGTTCTTTGATGTCGGTCCAACATGGTTCTGGTCGGATGAGGGTTTGTAGAGAGAATGTTTTTGAAATTGAATATTGTAACCTAGGAACAATTGCTGAGGATGAT
>CAKZTD010000087.1 GCA_937921595.1 uncultured Saprospiraceae bacterium | reverse complement strand
GGAGAGACATAAGCAGCTACAGGAAAATCTTGCACAACAAAGTCTTTTTAAAGATTTTATCATCGCTGATTACTTTTTTCTAAAAACCTTATTGTTTGCAAAAAACAATTTAAGTGAAGAAGAGAATCGCTTATTCAATCGGCTTTTCCATATTCTAAATGCGACTTTTCCAAAACCAGAATTATTGGTTTACATCCATCGCTCTGTTGATAATCTCCTCACCAATATTAAAAGCCGTGGAAGAGAATACGAACAAGAAATAAAACCGGAATATCTTACTGAAATACAAAACACCTATTTCGAATATTTTAAATCAGAATCCAAACTTCCAATCTTAATCATAGACGTAGACCAAATCAATTTCATGGAAAGCAAGGAACATTATGATATGATTGTTGAGGCCCTCAGCAAAAAATACGATCCAGGAATGCATCACCTCAGTTTCGTTTCTTAAACTAAACTCCTAGTCAGAGAGAAACTATTCCTCACTCATCAACTTATCCAAAAAGTCCAAAATCATTTCATCCAAATTCCCAGCAGCCTGCAAATCTCCCATCATCCCATACATCGCTGCTGAACGTTTTCCTCCAACATCAGAATACTTTGCTGCAAACTTTTGAAATTTTTCAAACATAGAGTCTGGTAGGACTTTACTTAAACCTTTGACTGTTTTTACTTGAAGCTGATTAGACAATTTATTCAAAGTTAATTGCTTTGCTTTTTTGACAGCTTGATGTAAATCCAAGATAAAAGCATCAATCGACTTTTCATGAGTTGGTGTTAAAGTCAAGTGTAAACTCGCTGGATTTTGCTGTCGATCAATCAACCATCCTTTTACAGCCAATTCATCTCCCACCTCATAAATATCAACTCCTACTCCTCCAAGACAAAGAATACTCATGTCAGGTTTCCCAAATATTTTCAATTCCGAAATATCTTCGAGTGCTTCTTCGACCTTAGCTCTTACAGACAAAGTTCTTTGTACCAATTGGACATAACCTTCCATCCCGATAAACTTCAATGCTGCCCAAGCTCCGGCGATTGCACCTCCAGGACGAGTTCCAGAAATTGCAGGTGAGCCGTAAATTCCACCAGACCATTCCGTATAAACATAGAATTGAAATTTCCGAAGTGTAGCGTTTTTATATAAAACAACAGAGGCCCCTTTTGCTGCATATCCATATTTATGAATGTCCGCAGAGATAGAAGTTACGCCGTCTATTTTAAAATCAAAATCAGGAAGATCGCTTTTAATCTTTTTTAAAAATGGTAAAAAGAATCCTCCAACACATGCATCCACATGACAAAGTAAATCATATTCCTTAGCAATTGCAGCGACTTCAACAATCGGATCAATCACTCCTTGAGGATACGATGGTGCCGAGGCGACTAACAAAACGGTATTCTCATTAATCTCAGCTTTCATCGCCTCAGGTTGTGCTAGAAAATCTTCACCAACTGGAACAACTACCGCTTTCAAACCAAAATAATAACAAGCTTTATGAAAAGCAGGATGAACGGTTGAGGCCACAATGATTTCTGGATGTTCAATCCCTTTTATTTTCTTCCCCCAGGCCCTTGCTGTTTTTACTGCCATCAAAATACTTTCCGTTCCACCACTCGTCAAACTACCCGTGACCGCATCATCTCCTCCTAGCAAGTTAGCACACATTGCTATCACATCTGCTTCCATCTTTCGAAGGCTCGGAAAAGCAGTTGGGTTTAAAGCATTTTCTGAAAAACACATCCCATAAGCTTCTTTCACCGTATCTAATATTTCATCTCCAGCAAAATAGACATAGGCAAAATTTCTACCTCCACGCCAATCTGCATCGTCTTTCTTTAAACCTTTTAACTCTTCTAAGAGCGTTGTTTTATCCATTCCTTTTTGTGGAAATGTTGCTTTATTTTTTTTGCTCATTGTTTTTTTATTTTAACGGGGTGTTAGGGTCAGCTCTCATTAACCACATAGAAAAGGAGATGACGCTGAGGTTAAAATGAAATACTTTGTATTTATTTTTCGATGTAAATTGTTATTGTGTTTTCTTATCTTTTAAAATCAATATAAAATGCCTCGTAAAACATGCACTACCGAAATTCCTAAATAATTTCCAATTGCATAGCCTACCAATCCAGTCGCCATTCCTGAAACTATCAAAGATCGATTCTTAATTGTACTTGCAATTTGACCAATAAAAACAGGGCCATATAAGGCAGCAGTGGAAGTAATCATTAGCGTATCAACATCTATTTTAAAAATTTTAGAAAGTACAAGATGCAACAAAACGGTTGATCCTAAAACCGTAGCCGTAAACAAAATAATCGTTCCACCTTCTCCTATCAAGGTACTAAAATCGGCTTGCATTCCAATAGCGATACAAAACATGAGCAACAAATATTCTCCGATTTCAAAGGAGCCCTTTGTATTCCGTATTTTTTTAGAAAAGGAAGCTACAATACTTAAACTGGTTAGCATCAATAATATAAAAGCGAGTTGTTTTAAATTTCCAAAAATCATTAAACATAAACCTATGCTAATCATAATTATCAAAACTGCAACACTAAACACTAATCCGATTCCTTCTAAAGTAAAAGTTTCAACTTCATTGGATTCCTTTATATTTACTTGCTTATCACCTTTAAAAGCTGGAAGTATTTTTGAAAAAAGTGGATGAGCAATTGAGGTTAGAAAAACGAGATAAATCCCTCCGCAAATAATATCTGCGGCATTCATTAAAACCAAGGTTTCACTTTTTGCATTCATCGCAATTCCAATGGCATTCATGTTTGGTGTACCTCCCGTATAAACACCAACTAGCATTCCTGAAATCAAGCCACTGTCTTCTACACTATTTTTAAAAATAAACGCTGCAATAACGGAACAGATTAGGCCACTGATTACACAAAGTACAAATGACAAAACTGAGTTTTTTGCATGTTTAAACCAAGCCATCAAGTCAGTAGAAAACAACAATAAAGGAATGGCTAAGACGACAGTATATTCTCCAAAAGCATGTGATATTTCGCTATTTAAAGGAAGAATTTTAAAATTCGCTAGAAGGATTCCAGTAAGATATGAAAGAACAACTGGGCTTAAATATTTTTCAACTTTCCAGGCCTTGGTAGCTTTCATCCATAAGTATGGAAAGAGTAGAATGATTAAAATTTGAATTAGGTTCATAGTAAAATTACTTCCCAACTTTTACAATCATACCGCCATCATAATCTACTAATAATTTACAGTTTTTAGTCGCCGGATTCTCCAACAACCAACTAGCTAATGGATTCACAATCGTCTGTTCTACAGCTCTTTGCAAAGGTCTTGCACCAAATTTAGGGTCAAAACCAATCTCTGCCAAATAATTATGAATACGTTCAGAAAACTGAAGATCAAGGCCTCTCTTTATAAAACCTTCTCTACGTTTCAATTCGATTAATTCCTTCGCAGTGATTTTATAAATGTCTTTTTTATTCAAACTATTGAACATCACTACACCATCGATTCGGTTTACAAATTCAGGTCTAAAAAACCGACCAATCGCAGAAAGATAAGCCGTCTCTTCATCTTCTGTGTT
>CAKZTD010000086.1 GCA_937921595.1 uncultured Saprospiraceae bacterium | reverse complement strand
GTCATTTCCCAGCCTCCTTTTTCCATGTCATTAAAAAGACGAGGCAGTAAAGTCTTATTCATAAAAGCAGAAAGATTAGGATCCAAGCGATTATGCTGTGTAGGAATCAACGTGATGGTATATTGATAATCAGCACCGTTGGAAGTATGATTATCAATGAATACATCTGGACGCCATTCTGTATAAATCTGATTAAAGGTCTCTGCATTTTTAGAATCACATTTTATAAAATCTCGATTAAGATCTAGGTTTTTTGCATTACCTCGAAAGCCATAAGACTCTGGTCCATTTTGATTGGTTCTGGTTTTACTATTCCGATTAAGTGCTCCTCCAATATTATAAACTGGGATAAAAATGATAACAGTATTTTCCAAATACTTTTGTGCTTTAGCATCTGAAAGGTAGTTTTTTAAAATCATCATCGAAGCATCCACACCACATGGCTCACCTGCATGAATAGCATTATTAATCATGAGGATCTGTTTACCTTTTTGACGAATAGACTCCGAGTCAAAATCCTTATCCAAGGACAAGACTGCCAAGTGTAGCGGATTCCCACTATCGCTAATTCCGTATTCTTTCAATTCTAAATAAGGAGAAAGGGTTGTCAGTTTTTTATAAAAAGAAATAACCTCCTCATAAGTCGCCGTCGTATTGTTATTTGATTCGAAAGGAATTCGCAATTGTGTCAAATCTTCCGAAGAAAGCATTTTTAGTTTTTGAGAAGAAGAGCAGGTATAAACAAACAAAGACAAGACGAGGAGTAATAGGGTTCGCATACTTTTAGATTTTTCATAAAAGTATTCTCTTTAGAGGAGTTTGCCAAATTTGATGTTGGCTCTTGTTAATTAACTAGCTTGACAAAAGCGGTATTATTTTAAATTAAAAACAAAAACCCTGGCATTAATAAAAATACCAAGGTTTATCAGATCTTAAAATAGCTTTGTCTTACTAAAAATTAGCTTTATATTTTTGCTGTAGGGAGACGCAAATTACATCTTTCTCCTTTACAATCTACCTCCAATGAGTCAAACGATAATAAGAGCGTATGAAATAATGATTTGGTTTATTTAAAGGACAACGTAATTAATTACCTTATCCAAAAAAGAAGAGCAGGGTCTAATTAAAAGAGCAAAAGCCCTGAGGGAGTACAGGACTTTTACTTCTTTATATAGAGAGGTTTATTGGGGATTCTTTTAAATAATAAGTCAAATTTAGTAAAAAGAAGGCTACACTTCCAAATATCTTAATCGTCGCACTCATAATTCTGTGACATGTAATAAAAATGTTATACTAACACAAAATTAAACACTTTGTAACATACAGCTCTTTAAAGGGCTTTAATGTAAAATTTACACTTATAAATATAGTGACTATTAATTTCTCATTTTCAAAAATAAGGGTCACATATTTAACTTTAAATTAATAAAATTTTCACCTCTTTCCTTAATTAGATCTCAGCATGTCAAAGGGATTATCAGTAACGATACAATCTCGAGACTTAAGTATGAAATAGGACAAAATTAAATTAGAGTAAAATTCTGTAAATTGGTGACCATAATTTTAAACATGAAAAAAAGCACAATTCTCTTACTACTACTCATCCCTTTGTTATCAATGGCACAATTAGAAAACAACCCTTTTTTGAACAAAGATCAATACGGACAACTCCAACTAACCAAAGAAGGTGCTTCTCATTTTGCAAACCTAGCACTCTCTTGCATTCAAAAAGAATATCCGAATAAATTAGGGCAGGTTTTAAAAGATAAAAATTCTTTAAAAGAGCCTAAAGATCTACATCCTGCATTTTATGGATGCTTTGATTGGCATTCTTCTGTTCATGGCCATTGGATGCTCGTTCGTTTATTAAAAATATTTCCTGACTTACCAGAAGCACCTCAGATTAGAAAAATGTTGAGTACGAATATGAGTGCCGAAAACATTCAGGGAGAAGTTGCTTATTTAAAAACAGCAAGTAAGTCCTGGGAACGCATGTACGGCTGGTCTTGGCTAATGAAATTATCCGAAGAACTTTACGACTGGCGAGATTCGGATGGCCAGCAGTGGAAAAAAAATCTACAGCCATTGACCGATTTGATGATCGAAAGATATATTGATTTTCTTCCCAAACAAACTTACGCGGTAAGAACTGGCGTTCACCCCAATACTGCATTTGGACTTTCTTTTGCTTTAGATTATGCAAAAAAAGCAAAACATACTGCACTCGAAAATATTATTATTTCCAGAGCAAAGGATTATTATTTAAATGACACTGATTGTCCTGCGGACTGGGAACCTAGTGGAGAAGATTTTCTTTCTGCTTGTCTCGAAGAAGCCAAGCTAATGAGCAAGGTTTTATCGGCTGATCAATTTGAATATTGGTTTAAAAAGTTTCTTCCTAAAAAGAAAATGAAGGCTTTGATTCATCCTGCTGAAGTATCGGATCGCTCTGACCCAAAATTAGTTCATCTTGATGGCGTAAATTTAAGTCGAGCTTGGTGCATCTATGGTCTACTTCCTTACGTTAAAAAGAAAAAGAATCGAAAGTTATTAACAAAAGCCGCAGAAAAACATTTAAATGCTACGGTTCCTTATATTGCGAGCGAATATTATGAAGGAACGCATTGGCTAGCTTCTTTTGCGGTATATGCCTTAGCAGGAGTGAGGTAGATTCTCCCTTCAGTCGAATAGGGATAGTTTTTCTCCTTCGTCGAAAAAGGGATAGATCATCTTTGATGATAGGAATAGATCGACTTCGTCGATAGTGAGTTTTGATTTTGATTTTGATTTTGATTTTGATTTTGATTTTGATTTTGATTTAATAATATAAAAATATGTCATCAACGATTAAAAACTTAGCACCGAAAGGACTCTGGAAAAATTTTGCAGACCTGAATGCGGTACCAAGGCCATCTAAAAAAGAAACAAGAGTTATTGCTTTCGCAAAAAGTTTTGGAGAAAGTCTTGGCTTAAAAACTTTTGTAGACGAAGTAGGTAACGTGATCATCCAAAAACCTGCCAGCAAAGGAATGGAAGATCGAACACCAATCGTGATGCAAAGTCACCTTG
>CAKZTD010000085.1 GCA_937921595.1 uncultured Saprospiraceae bacterium | reverse complement strand
GCTAAATATATCTTCCATCTTGACTTTCTTTTATAAATATCCATTGACGTGTGTTTGCTAATCAAATAACGATTACTACTGCTTTGTGTTGCCTTTTTCTTTTATAATGAGCGAATGAGTGTATTTCTGAAAAGACTTCCTCGTATCATTAATATTGAATAAAAAAATATTCATTTGAATTAATAATCCTTCCTGATTCTCTCTCTAATATCCAGAACTTGCCAAAGTTATAAACACCCAAGATATGAAATTCAACTTTACTCAATCTTGCTTATGGGTTTTAAAAACTATTTTATTTTATGTTCTTGATCTAAATTAAGTCTAATAAAAATATTAAAAATTATGAAAACTAAATTTACCGCATTATTAATAATGCTATGCTTCGTCCTAACTAATGCTCAGGAATTCAATCAAAAAAGCACCATCGCTGTTTTAGATATCGACTCAAAAGGTTTCACCCTCGATCCCATTCAAATGGGGAATATCACTCGAGTGGAATTAGACAAAACCGGAGCATTTGAAGTCATGGATAAATATGATGTTGATTATCTGGTCAATAAAAACGGCCTAGAAATTAATTCCTGCTATGGCAAACTCTGTCTTATAGAAATTGGGAAGGTCTTAAAAACAGAAAAAATTCTTGCAGGAAGTGTCGAACTCTATGGAGAATCTATCATTGTTACTTTCCGGCTTATAGACATCGGAACCGAAAGCGTTGAAAAAACTCAGGTCATGGAATACCTGAATCTACGTCATCAGGTACAACTTATGATTGGATTAACATTAAAAAAGATGTTAGATATTCCAATCGATCAGAGCTTAGAAGCTAAACTTACCAAGAAATTTGATTACGATAATGCAATAAATAATCCGGGGGCGGATCAGTTAAATTTATCTGGCCCAAGGATGGGAATCACCGTTTTTAGTGGTGAAATTGCTAAAATTTATAAAACTAAAGAGTCCATGGGTGGTTTTGACGCCATGCCTGTAATGTTCCAATTTGGGTATCAATTCGAAGTAAAATATCTAAACGAGGGGAATTTCCAAGCACTTTTTGAGTTCATCCCAGCAATAACAGGCCTGGATCAAGGTTTTTTTATCCCAAGTATCAATATTTTAAATGGATTGAGACATAATCAGAACGGATTAGAGTTCGCTTTTGGTCCAAATTTGACTTTAACCAAGTCCGCAGAAGGATATTTTGACGAAAATGATGATTGGAATCTCGCTTCAGACTGGAATCCTGAAATTGAAGGTCAAGAAAATCCTTTTGAGATCGAAAAAAGGTTAGATAGCCGTGGAGAATTCCGTTTGAAGAGCGGATTTTTATTCGCTTTAGGTAAAACTTTTAAGTCCGGTAGGCTAAATATTCCAGTAAACGCCTTTTTTGTACCTGGAAAGAGAGACAGCCATCGTTTCGGTATTTCTATGGGTTTCAATACTACAAAGTACCGATAAATGTCACAAAAATTACGTCTACGCCTTACTAAAGGCACTGAACGCTTAATTTTTAACGTTGATTGTTAGTCAATTTTAATGCGAAAAACCTTGGTTTTTAAAGATACTTGCTATATTTGCGCCCTGAGGGCAGTTTTTTGTTCTCATACTATTTGTTAACTATTAAAAATATCAACATGGATCAGTACCAAAAATTATTGGCTGCAGTAGAAGCTTCTCAAGAAGATTTCGTGAAATTTTACGACAACAAAAATAACGCGGCAGGAACAAGAGTAAGAGGTGCAATGCAAGCTTTAAAAGCTCTTGCTCAAGAGATTAGATTAGACGTTCAGAATATTAAAAACTCTAAATAATTAGAATCTTCCCCGCCTTCTGATTCACTTTTTACTGTATCTTTGCAGTATGGAATCAAAAGAGGCAAAGAAAGATATTAGAAGTTTTTCTATCGAAGAACTCGAGGCGCTGTTTCTCCAACTGGGGGAACAGCGTTTTCGTGCTAAACAAGTTTATGAATGGATCTGGCAAAAAGGTGCTCAATCTTTCGACCAGATGACCAACCTATCCAAAGGCCTAAGAGAAAAACTCTCTACATCTTATATCATCAATGCAATCCAAGTTGATAAAGTCCAACGAAGTCTTGATGGCACCATCAAATCGCGTTTTCGTTTACATGATCAACATCTGATTGAATCAGTTCTTATTCCCGTTCCTTCTGATAATAGATATACGGTTTGTGTTTCTTCACAAGTCGGTTGTAGTTTGGCTTGCACCTTCTGTGCGACCGGTAAGATGAAAAGACTCAGAAACATCGATGCTGCTGAAATTGTAGATCAAGTAGTCTTGGTCAATAAGCAAGCACTCGAAACTTTTGATCACCCTTTGACCAATATCGTATACATGGGAATGGGGGAGCCTTTACTGGCTTACAAAAGCGTAATGAAGAGTATCGAAAGGATTACAGCTGAAGATGGTTTGAATATGTCGCCACGAAGAATCACCGTAAGTACCGCTGGTATTGCAAAGATGATTCGGAAACTTGGAGACGAAGAAGTCAAATTTAACCTTGCGCTTTCTTTGCATGCAGCAGATGATACGAAACGAAACGAAATCATGCCGATCAATGAACAGAATAATTTGGAAGCACTGATGGATTCGATTGAGTATTTTTATAAAAAAACTAAAGGCAAGATTAGCTACGAGTATATTACTTTTCAAGACTTCAATGATAGCATTGAAGATGCTAGAAATCTGGTAAAGCTTTGTAAGCGATTTCCAGTTCATGTCAATATCATTGAGTATAACCCAATTGATGGCGCTCCGTTTTTAAAATCTACAGAACATCGAATTGATGATTTTGCAAAATACCTTAAAGATCATGATGTGACCGTAACGGTTCGTCGTAGTCGAGGAAAGGATATTGATGCGGCTTGTGGACAATTGGCGAACAAGGATTAAAACCAGAAGTGAGGAATGAGAGTATTCAACCCTTCATTCCTCACTTTTCATTCCTCACCTCTCTCTTCCTCATTTCTGACTAAAGCGTAAACGCTCCTAATTTTTCAAAACGCTTCACACGCTTCTTGATATCAGTAGCTTTAAGGTTCTTCAAGCGTCCGATACTGAATTCTTCTACACAGAAAGAAGCCATTGCTGAACCGTAAATAACGGCACGTTTCATATTTTCAAAACTAGTACTTTCTGTTTTTGCGATATACCCCATAAATCCTCCAGCGAAAGTATCTCCAGCTCCTGTTGGGTCAAAAACTTCTGCTAATGGCAATGCTGGAGCAAAGAACACTTTGTTTTCAGCAAAAAGTAAAGCACCATGCTCTCCTTTTTTAATAATCAAAAACTTAGGCCCCATTTTATGAATTTTAGCTGCTGCTTTTACTAAAGAATACTCACCAGATAGCTGTCTCGCCTCTTCATCATTGATCATCAAGATATCAACTTGCTTGATGGTTTTTTTCAAAGACTTCATCGCAATATCCATCCAAAAATTCATAGTATCCATAGCAATTAGCTTTGGACGTTTTGTCATTTGCTTGATCACTTTATATTGAATCTCAGGAGTTAGGTTACCTAACATCAAATATTTTGCATCACGAAGATCTGTTGGAACCTTCGGTTTGAAGTCAGCAAGTACGTTTAAGTCAGTAACTAAGGTATCTCGCTGATTCATATTATCATGATAACGTCCAGACCAGTAAAAAGATTTTTCGCCTTTTTTTATTTCCAAACCATCAAGATTAATTCCTCGTTTTTGAAGGTGTTTCAATTCTTCTTTAGGAAAATCATCTCCTACAACGGACACAATCCCTTGTTCCTTAGTGAAATACGAAGCTGCTAAGCTGATATAAGTTGCTGCACCACCGACAACCATATCGGCTTTTCCAAAAGGGGTTTCGATACTATCAAAGGCAACGGTTCCTACTGAAACTAGACTCATTTTTATATATTTTAAAAAGTTTGAAAAAAAATACGCGCAAAGATTGCACTTTTTTTTTAAATAATATATCTTTGCGACCGCCTTTGAAAGTTAAGGCATTTAAAACAGCTTCCTTAGCTCAGCTGGTTAGAGCATCTGACTGTTAATCAGAGGGTCCAAGGTTCGAGTCCTTGAGGAAGCGCCAAAGAACTCTCAGCATACTTGTATGCTGGGAGTTTTCTGTTTTTAGCCAATCTTAGATTGCTTAAAATCTCTAAATGTTTGCAAATGCTTTGCAAATTTTGAACCTCAGTTATCACTCCTAAAGAACTGTAGTTTCCACTCCACTAAATACTTATTCAAAGTATTTCTCAACCTTCCTAAATTCAAAATAACTTGTAGACCAAACACCTTCTTCAAATATATATAACAAACGATTTAATTCATCATACCCAGAGCCTGTCTATGACTAACCCTACATCTAGTTTAGTGATAGTTATATAAATATCTTTTCATCTTGGCAAATTAATTCAGTGTGTATTGAGGTATTATCTGGACATTTCTTGCATTTCTTGCATCTATGGAAACATTGCAGTACATTACACATAACAATAATTACACGATATTATGTCTGAAACCAATCAGTAGTTCAGAATATAACCTATGTAATCAGTGTAGTTTATTAACCTTTTAAAATTTTATTTATGAAAACCCTAATGCTCGCATTATGCTCACTGTTGATCCTGGTCTCCTGTGATCAAGAAGACAACAGCCAGGTTGCACAGGATGAACGGAAAGAGATGGTTAAGGTCGATCCATTATTCACTAGTTACCTTAAGGCCATGGAAACTCAATCAAGATTTACCTCAGAAAGTCAAACCCTTGACTTAAAGGAGTTTTCAAAGATTATGAAAAGCAAGAATAACGCAAGCCATAGCTGTGATATCGATAAGCAGATATTCGGTGGTGATGCTGATATGGAGCATCTTGCAGATCTTTTCTGTATAACAAGTAAGGCAAGTGATGCTTTTAGAGATAAATACCCATTCATCTCAGACATGACAAAGGAGGAACTGGGTGATTTCTTTAAGGGTTTTGACCTGAGTTATAGTCGTGATGTAGAAGCGAGAAAAGCTAAAGCCATGAAGCTTCATGAGGAGGCTAAAAAGAAGGAATTAAATAACAATAACGACTAAAACAACAACCATGAAAAAGATACTATTAACAACAACAGTTATATTTTCAATAATGATACTGCTCCCTTCTACAGTGTATGCCGGGTATTGCACAGATGAATGGGAGCAAAACGAGATAGTAATTGATGGCTCCCATACCCTAGGGACTATTGCTTGCAACAGTGACCCAAATTGTCTTACTGAGAACGAGTTTACCCATAATGTCCTGCATTCACAAAATGATGTAATTTGGGCAGCCTGCTGTTATGTCTTAGGTTGGGCGAACTGTTAGAAAACTTTATATTTATCAGGTATAATCATGAATTATACCCAGTAACCCATGGTAGTCATCATGGGTTATTTTTATTCCCCTAAGTAGCACCCAGTAACTTCTCTGTAGTCTTCTCTGACTAAATCCTGTAAACGGGGAAGACTACTTCCCCATTTAGAATCTGAGACTCATTTCCTGATATATATCAATCAAGTATCTCATGCTTGGAAAAACCTCTTAGACTACCTACCATCCCAATTCCGAGTCAAGCAGTGCCTTAGGGAAGACTTTATCCAGTAAAAAACATCATCATACCACAACAATAATTTTTTAATAGCTTATTTTCGGGTAATCCTTAATCTAA
>CAKZTD010000084.1 GCA_937921595.1 uncultured Saprospiraceae bacterium | reverse complement strand
CATCAAGAATCAAATTTCCACCAAAAAAGTATACCCCAACATCCTTCTTGCTTTAGTTTATTTCTAAAATCATCGGCGTATTAGGTTCCAAATTTAAAGCACCTTTTAGCACCATTGACTTTCCACTGATGATGTCTTTTGCATTTGATGTTGCTGGAAGTATTTCAGAAAATCGATCTAATTTTAAGCTATAAGGATTTGGGTTTTTATTTAAAACAACCATCACCTTTTTATCTTCATTATAACGGAACATCACATAGACGCCATCCTGTGGAAGAAAATGTAAAAGTTTTCCATGATGAATCACCTCTGCTGTTTTTCGCCAGTTTAGTAATTTCTTTATAAAAGCTTGAGCGGATTTCTGTTGCTCAGTCAAGCCTTCTCCCGTCATTGCATTTATGGTATCTCCTGCCCATCCTCCTGGAAAATCCGAACGAATAATTCCATGATCAGTCGTCCCAGGATTCGTCATCAGTATCTCTGTTCCATAATATAATTGAGGAACACCACGTACCGTTAAAGTATAAGCCATAGCGTTTTGAAATTTCTGATAATCTTCATTGAGCTGTGTAAAAATTCGACTCATATCATGGTTGTCCGGAAAGACGACCAATTCATCTGCTTTTGCATAAATAAAATCTTTGGCTAAGGTTTCATATAAAGTAATCCAACCCGTCCCCCAAGTCTCCTCTGTATTTAAAGCACTGACCATCGATTGCTGCAATGGAAAATCCATCAAACTTTTTAAATCAGAAGTATACCCATTCGGATTATTCTTTCCTTCTTGCCAATAAGCAACAATACTAGGATCGCCAAACCACTCCTCTCCTACCACATTAAAACCTGGATATTCTTCATCTACTCGCTTGGTCCACTCGGTCATATATTCCATATCCGGATAAGGGTAAGTATCCATTCGAATACCTGCGAGGCCAAGATATTCAATCCACCAGATCGCATTTTGAGTTAAGTAATTTGCCATGAGTGGATTGCGTTGATTCATGTCTGGCATCGTTTCAACAAACCAACCATCGGTAAATTGTTTACGATCTTTTTGAGAAGCATAAGGATCCTGAACTAAGGTTTTTTTATGATTGGTATATGTTTTTTCTGGCCATTGATTAATCCAGTCTTCGGATGGCATATCATTCATCCACCAATGATAAGAACCACAATGATTCACAATCATATCCATGATGAGTTTAACTCCTTTGGATCGAGCTTCTTTGGCTAGTTGTTTGTAATCTTCGTTCGTTCCAAATCGAGGATCGACTTTATAAAAATCGGTCGTTGAATATCCATGGTAAGAATATTCGACCATATCATTTTCTAAAACAGGATTTACCCAGATTGCTGTAAATCCTAAATCAGAAATATAATCCAGACTTTTTCTAAGACCTTCGATATCACCACCATGACGGCCACCTTTATTCGTACGATTTGGTTTTTCCCTCATTCCTTTGACCATATCATTTTCCGGTTTTCCATTTATAAATCGATCCGGTGTGATTAGGTATAAAACATCCGACTGATCAAAAGTCTCTCGACTCGCAACATCCGACTCTCTCGTTTCTAATTCCCAATTTTGCGTAAGTACTTTTTTTCCTTTTTCTAAAAAGTCAATCGCTAATTTCCCTGCTTTAGCATCTGCACCAATGTGTAGATCTAAAAATAGATAATTAGGATTTTCGACTTTGATAACCTGTTTGATTTCTACATCATCATAATTGATTATTGGATGCAAGTAACCAATGTCTTTTCCATGTATCAACAATTGGACATTTGGGTTATTCATCCCTACCCACCAGTTAGGTGGTTCGATGTGATCGATTTTGGTTTGTGCATTTACAGACACCAACATTAAGCTCATTGCGATAGCAAATAGGTACTTCATCTTCACGAGGTATTAAATATTATAATTGTAAATCTTAGATGGTAGTAGTACGAAATGTTATTTCAGGAGTACTGAGCAGCTAAGCTAATCATTTTTTTAAAAAGAAGATAATTATAAAAGAAGTCAATTGTTTTGAAATATAAATACTATTCTTTTTTATCCTTTTTCAAAATCAGCACAGTCTATTTTAATTTCCTGATCTTTTAATTTTTTATTTAAAAAATTGCAAAAATGCTGATCTGATTTATTGCCATCATAAAACCTGCATCCATAGCAAGTTCTTTGAACTTGAATAACTCCCTTCTGATTGAGCTGATATATTAATTTTGAGATTGTTGCAAACAAGTTTTCACTTTCTTGTTTATTCATCCCTTGGATCTCTTCAGAAACAGGAAATGCATAATCATTTATACTATTGATTAACTGCTCTCCTTTTGATGGCAAGAATAAATTGTACCTGCGGTTATCCGTTGGAGAATGATCTTTTTCTAACAATTCTTTTTTCAACAAAACCTTTACTGCATCACTAATTGTTGGTTTGCTTACATTAAATTCTTTAGCTAGATGGCTCACGTTACAAAGTTCCAATCGATGGCTATTCACAAATAACAATATTTGAATCTGGATAGGACTGATCCCATGCACTTTAGCCTTTTCCCAAAGTAAAGTTTTAAATACTTCTGAAATACGTTCTAAGCCTGTTAGAATTTTTGAATGTAATTCCATCTATTTTTTCTTGAATCTAAAAAACCTTTTATCCATTGCACCCTTCCATTTCGATGACAAAATAGCCTTTATTTTCGATTTCTACTTTCCAGATAGGTTTTAAAGTTTCAATATGACAAAGTCGACATTCTTTAGCAGAAACTGTCTGACCTTCTTGACCTTTTAATTTCAAGTATTCTCTCACATAATTATAAATGATAGATTCGTCTTTTACTTCCACAGGAGCGACAATATCAAAATGCATAATGTTGCCATCTTTCTTAGTTACATAAGTATCCCAAATATTTACTTTTTTTGTTTTATGATCCATTGTATGATATTTTTGATTTTATACTATAAAAATAAATTTCAGTTCGTGATCACAAATCACAAACTGAAACTCAATAAATTAGGATTCCTAACTATTTTTATTAAAAAAATAGATTAACCTTTTACATCTGCCATCGAAGCTCCAAAATTGATATGCAAGGCATTTCCATTTGGAGTTACTAATGCTGGTACAGAAACTACCCCTGCATTTTCTGCTTCATTGATGCGAGAACGGTCTTCTCCAATGTTGACGATTTCAACATTTTCAGAACCGATCAAATTAACGATGTCTTGTTCTGCACTTACACATACTGAACATCCTGCATGATAGAAAATTGATTTACCCATTTTTAAAATTATTTAGTGGTTATAAAATTATATTAATTAATTCTTTGTATAACACGATCCTCCTTCTGGCAAGGGCACACCATCAACACTGACCAAATAATCCAGTCTGATCATTTCACCAGAATCTAGAGTCATAAACTCTTCTTTATTCTTTGTAAAAACATCAAGAATAATCACATCTTCTAATTGTTGCCTCTTCCCTAAAGAAAGATAAGCAACACTTATCTTCTTACGTCGGGTCGCTCTATCCAATAATATGTCATGAAAAGAGCAATCGATTGGGCTATATCTATTTCTTGTATCCATCTCTTTTAAATTGGTTTGAAATAATTACAACACAAATATAGATAGGACTCCTAACTAAATAAAATTTGTTTTAAATTATTATTTCTAACCCTTTTCAATATTTGTTAATTTCTTTAACAATACCCTCGGGTAACCTTTTCATTTTCAAAGCTATATGATAGTGAATCTAGTATTTACGACAACCTTAAAAAAACCAAGAAAATGAAAACGATCAAATCAATGAGCAGCCTAATGTTACTCCTTTGGGTGAGCGTAATCAATGCAAACAATACTAACGCAGCTTGGGAAGAGACTGTCAGGACTCAACTAAACCAAGTGATTGGGAGCGAATCCTTTTCTTTTGCAGCTTTGAATGTTGATACTGCAAACAAAAAATTAAGTGGCGAAGGCACTTTCTTTGGTAAGTCAGGAATAGGTTTCGAAGTGCTGTACCAAAGTGATCAGCAAATTGGAAGTTTCAAAGCTACCTTTCCAGACAATAGTAAAGTGAGTATTTCTTCAAGAGAATTAAAAAACTTAACTGGACAAAATTTGGAAGATTTAATTCCTGATGCACTTAAAAAAAGTGTGTACCTAGAAGCTTTTAGTTTTTCAATTTCAAAAGAAACGAAGAAGGTAGAAAACTGCAAACTGTTTTTTAATACTTTTCGAAACTGGGAAATGCTACAATCTTCTGGAATGAGTTTGGATCAAATAAAAGTGGTCTTTGGCATTCAAAATCCTACTGAAAAAGATAAGCGTGAATTTCAGGGAAGACTCACTGGTCATACAAAAATCAATGGCAAATCTGTTCTAGTAAGTGCAGATCTTAAAAAAGATAAAGAATCTTTACAGCTAAGTGGAGTCACTGGAAATTTCAGTTTTGAAAAAGGACTTCAATCGATTGTCGGGCGATCTGACATCAATGGTCTTGACATTCCAGACAACATTGTAAATCTAAAATTAGAAGAAGCAACCTTGACCTTTGCACCTTACCAAGATTGGGTGAGCTTATCTGGGAATTCAAATTTCGGAATCGTAAATATTTGGGCGAAACAAAATGGTTCAAATAAGAAAGACAAAATGGCTTATGTCGTGACCATCAGTCCGCCTAAAGATTTTAAAATATCAAAACTAAATGAAAATTTCGCTTCCCTCGATCGATTTGATTTAGGTAATAAAAAAATCGTCATCTCTAGCGAGGACAAGAATAAAAAGGAGACTTCAAAAATCCCTTCTCTTGCTCAAATAAAAAGTGGCATTAAAAAAGGTGCAAATCTTATAGCAAAAATAGATTTGACCAAAATAAAAATGGACCAGCTTTTAGGTATTAAAGAGCTCGTAGTTAATTCTACCCTTTCTAAAAAGTTAGAACATGTAACACTCGAAGGTAATCTAGAAACCAATGTCCAACTAGGACCTACTGCTCAACTAGAAGGTGTTGTCTTTCGACTAAAACCATCTCCAAGAAATTTTGCGATTTCTTTGCTTGGTGTAATGAGTACGAAAATTGAAGATGATGCATTAAAATTCAAAGGCGGAGTAGAAATTGCGATCAATGATCAAAGTTTAAATTTTCTAGCAATGATGCAAGGGGACTGGAATAATCCATTAGGTGCAAAAGGATTAACGATGAGCAATGTCGGTATGCAAATGGGCTCGAGCTTTACAACTGCTCCAGTTATCTTGCCAAATATGGCTTTGACCGGTGAAGTAAAAATTGGAGATTTCAATGGTGCAGCAACCCTTGCTTTTGATTCTAGAAATCCTACGAAAAGCATGATGGCGGTAAGTTTTAGTAAAATCGTTATGATGGATCTATTGGATTTAGTAATTGATCCTAAGGTGAGTCGCAAGATTCCAAAAGACATGAAAAAGATGTTGAAAACGATGTACCTCAAAGATGTTGAGATGGAAGTCGTTCCACAAGATTTACAAGTTTTAGAAAAAAATTATGTTTCGGGATTTAGAGCTGCAGGAATTTTAAACATTGGAAAAACACAAGGTGAGGCAGCATTAGATATCAGTTATGACCGAGGCATTATGATGCGTGGAGCAGTGGATCCAATTGATTTGAAAATATTCAAACTAAGAGGAGTAAATGGTCAAAAAGGTCCTAGTCTTTTAATAGATTTGAGAAAAGGTGGCGATCAGAAAGTAGCGATAAATGGGCTAATAAATATCCTGGGATTAGAAGCACATACTGACCTGGAATTAATGCCAAAAGGATTTAGTTTTGAAGTTGGTGGAAAGATTTTCAATGTTTTCAATGGAAAAATACATGCCAGCGGAAAGGATATTCATAAAGCTGGAGACATGGAATTGAAAGTCCATATGGAAAATGATCTTCTTGGATTTTTTGAAAGAGAGGTGATCAAGTTTGTAGAAAACGGAACTAAAGAAAGTATTAAGAATTTAACAAAAGCACAAAAAACGGTGACCAACTGGCAAAGTAATGTGAAGAAATTGAATAAGGATATCAAAAAGATGGTCAAAAAGGTAGATAAGGAACAAGCTAGTGATCGTAAGAAAATTGCAAAGGCAAAGGCTAATGTTAGCAAGGCTCAGAAAACAGTGGATGGTTATTCTAAAAAGATCAATAGTCTCACTAAGCAAATCAAACGATTAAAAAAACACCAGGTACCAACGCGAGTTAAACTGGAAGCGCAACGTGCAACGATCTTTGGTTATCAAAAGACAGCGAAAGGAGGACTCAAAGCAGCTCAATTATTTTTAAAAGGATTAAAGCATCTGAATACCAATCCTGAAGCTGACATTAGAGTGATTAATTTAAGAGCTTCACAGGCAGGTGCTTTGAAAAGTTTAGATGGTGCAAAAGCATTTCTCGAAGGTTTGAAAAAGACCATTGGTTTTTCTGGCGACGTCGTTACTTTTGTAGTCGATAAAGGAACGGATGCAATGATCAATGTTAAAAAAGTAGACTTCCAAGGTAAGTTAAATAAGCTGAGTAGCGGTGCTGTAAAATTGAATATGGAGATCGAATGGTTGGGTAAGAAAAAGAAAATGAAGCTCGCATTTGATTTTCATGATCCGAAAAAGGCGGCTTTGGAGTTGGCGAAAAAATTGGTAAAAAAGTAGGCAGATAAAATATAGTGGTGTGGTTATGTGGTGATATAGCTATATAACTACATCATTTTTCATTTCAGTGAGTCTCCGTAAGAACAATGATTTCATCGATAGGTATTTCCATGACTGGATTATTGGTTTTTACATCACGTTTTCCAGATACTAATTGAGCATAATTTTTATTATAAATCATGAGGAGTAATTCTTCCGTAATCTCTTCCATTTTATTTGGAATATCATCTTTATTTACTTGAAAAACAAAGTCATGATATTCTTGAAGTTTAAAGGTTAGAACATTGTTTTCATCCTTGATTATTTTAATATCCTTTTTATAAAAAACTGGAATACCGATAGAGTCAACTTTTTCAACTGCTGTTGGGGCTGAAAAATATTTCTCATAAATCAAGGGGCTAAATAATAAAGCAAGAATAACAACATAGGCGACAACTTCTGTTATCTGTTCAATTCTAAAAGCATTCTTCTTCACCTTAGATCCTCTAACAAAATCTTCGATTGGCCGAATGGTTTCCAACTGGCTAGTATGAAATTTAAAAGATTTATTTTTCCCAAAAATCCTTATCCTATTTCCAGAAAGGTACTTCCCTGCATACGCTTCTTTTCCATAACCTCTGATATCCTTTTTTAAAATAACTCGCTTTCGGAAAAGGGATTTTTTTTCTATTCGATCATCATAAATCATTACCCATAAATCATCCGCTAAATTCAATAGTCCAAAAACACCGAAGATTAAAAACCCCCAGCCCATGAAACCATAAGGCAGCCCACCTTTATCCATCGTAGTAGGGTTCGATAGCATCATCATACTTATCATAAGAGAAAATACGCAACCAACTATGATGACTCCGTTATAAGATTTTTGATTTTTAATGATGGTCATAGAAAGACATTAGACTTCAGAAAAGAAGCTTTACAAATCATTCGTCAAGCGGTCCAACAATTCTTTTTCTTTTTCACTCAAACTCCTAATTCCATCCTTTCGAATTTTATCAAGAAGGTGATTTAAAGTTTCCTCTCGTTCTGCTTTATTAGCAATTCGGAGTTTATTCTTTTTCGCTTTTTTCTTCTCCTGATAATGACCTCTACTTAATGTTTCGCCCCAATACTTATCAATGATTAAGACATTAGGATTTCTGACAATCAGGATTAAAAAGGCGATGATCGGAAGTGCCATCAATAGAACGACCCAAAGGCTAGTAGTCAATAAAGAAGGTTGGAATGCTACAGCCAAAAGGATTCCTGTCAATGCTCCCCCAAGGTGTGCTTCATGTCCTATATTTCCTTTTTGAGATTTGATTCCGAAGATGGAAAGGAGAATAAAAAGTAATGCAAAAATCCAACTTTTTATTTCTATTGGAATAATAATAAAGCTCAACATATCATCCGGGTAAAGCAACACTGAAGCTAGTAGTACACCACTAACTGCTCCCGATGCTCCGATGGCTGAATAGTCTCCATGATTACGATGAACAAAAAGTGCCAAGAGGCTTCCTCCTATTTTCGAACCAAAATAGATCACTAAAAACTTGACGTAACCAAAGATGAGTTCCAGTGAGACACTGAAAGCGATCAAGGTTAGCATATTGAAAGCATAGTGAAACCAACCACCATGCAAAAATCCAGAAGTAATAATCCGTTTGTATTCTTTACCAGATAGGATATGGCCAACATGAAACTTATATGCATCAAAATACCCAGAGTCCTGAAGACCTTTGAATGTCGTCAAGCCTGTAATGATAGCGATTAAAGTACCAATTGCGCCAGAGGATTCCATTAGATTTTTTTAGTTAGGCTTAAGGTAGGAAAAATTGATGAAAAGAATATTGAATATCCAATAAATGCGAATCAGAATTTGAAATATTGTTTCTTTTTAATTGCTCAAAATTAATTAAAAACGGAATTAGGTTTTCAGGCTCTCTTAACCAGCCGGACTGCGTCATGTGGGCGGGTGCCGAACAGCTAATACCATTTACGCTCAAGTTATATTTAAGCTATTAGAAACTTTGCTATACTTTTAAATCTTGTTTCACATAACAAAATCAATATTCAGAAGTTTTTCAAAACTCCTCACACTCACAAAGCACTGTACCATCTTCAGTAATGGTAATCTCCAGGCCATTATCTACTCCACCTAAAATGATTTCGTATTTAACCTCTTTGCCCCAGTCTTGTAAATTTACAAAATCACTGATGACATAGCCAGGATAACTCTGGTTGACTACCGCCAATACAGTGATCGGCAAATCTTCGCTTAACATTTCTAAAGTTCGGTATAGGAAATTGCCCTCTAAGTCGTAAACTAAGTCCATTGTATTTTCTTTTTGAAAATTTGATTAAATGAAATTTAAAGAGGGGTAGGTAAATCATATATTGCCAAAAACCTATCCAAAACAATAGGCGATTCCTTATCAATTACATATGATAAAAAAACCACTTCCGAAAACTCAGAAGTGGTGAGGGTTTGTTATTATTTTTAAAGTTTTATTTATTTTAAAAAAAACTACAGGTTAAAACTGCCAACCTATTTTTGCAGTTATCGCTAGATTAGTTTCCGCTGCTAGACCAAAAATGATATTTTGCTTATTCCGTAAATATAATCCTGTAGAGTAACCTATCAAGCTCTGCTTTTTCGTAGTAGAAACAGAGCCATCGTTTGATAATTCTTCATCAGTTAAAAAGGAATAACCGATCAATAAATTGAAATAAATCTGGTTCTTCTTTTCTTCTTTTGTAAAATAATACCTTCCTCCAGCTAAGGCACTAATTGTTTCAATAAATCCACCATTATGAGCAAATGAATTATCATCTTGATCAAAATTGCCTCTGGTATATGACAGTTGAGCTTCTAGGGAAATTCTATCGGTATATGACGTATGAGGGTTATAGGCCAAATGGAACCCAAAATCAGGAGAATCAAAAATATCAAATGGATATCCAAGATGTATAGAATGATAAACTTTTCCCTCCTCCCCTCTTTGAGCATTAGAGGATAGTGAGAGGAATAAGGCAAAAAAGAAAATAATGTGTGTTTTTGAAAGATTCATATTTGATTTTATTAAATGACTATTATTTGAAGTTCAAGGTACATCTTTCACTGGAGATTTAAAGCATCATGATTTTACAGCACTTAAATCAGGCATTTCATGAAAACAAAAAAAGAGAATATGTAGAAGTCTTTTAATTAAAAACGACTACATATTCTCTTTTTATTATTCGGCATAGGTTAAATCTACACCAAGTATCGGCAAAAAGCTATTTGCTATTCATGTTTTATCATCCGGCCAGTTTTCAGAATAGTTGAACCAATTATTTTATAAAAATAAATTCCTCCTGCTGGCAGCTCAATTCCTTCGATTTCTAAACGATTAAATCCTTTTTCAAAACCAGTATAAGATTTAACCAATCTTCCACTAACATCAAATATTTGAACTTCAATAGTTTCTTCTGTTTGCAACACAAATTCAATAACCGTTTCATTAGAAAAAGGATTCGGATATTGTCTGACTTTAGAAATCGACTCTCCGAGAACTGGCTCTTGATTCGTTTGAATTTCACTATAGTCATTCTCAGGATTAGTAAAAGAAGTATTGTTGACAACCTTTGTCCAGCTCACTGAATTATTATTAGGTGCAATGTCTCCTTGAGTTGGTAAAATAATAACGGAGCTGTTTACCACTGTCCCGTCTGGAATGTCCGCAGGAACAAAAACTTGAAAGCCAATAAAATCACATTCAAAAAATGAAAAATCTTCGAAATCCCAAACGGCCGTATAAGTATCCGGATCATAGGAAGATGCACCAGCAGCAATTGGATCGAATTCGAGTAATGGATCATGCGTAAATTCTACGGTTCCAAAAATTGTGGTAAAGGCGTTATTGCAATACGAGATTTGATAATTTTGATTCGACCCAGCATTCGCAGGACTAGAACCCGCAATCACGTAGAGGTCAAAACCACTTAATGCTTTTACAAAAAAGTTATTATTATCAGACCCTTGTGATCCTGCAGGAACAGAAACATCAATCGATTCTGAAGGGCATTCCACAACATAAGGACTGATCAATTGAGGTGTGACGGTATAGTCTCCCGGAGGCACTAAAAATTCATAATAACCCTCTGCATCAGTTGTGGTTTCTAAATCTTCTGGACTTATCGTTACCAAAACCCCAGCCTTAGGTTCTGCATTATTATTTGGATCACAATTCAAGTTTTCATCATCAAAAACATAACCGGAGATTACAACAAAACAAGAAGGATCTTGAATAATTTCTACCGTCAATATTTCATCGCAAGTACTTTCAGAAGAACTCACTGTCAGACCATAAATACCTGGAGCTAATCCATCAATCGTCGCAGAATTTTCTCCGGTACTCCAAAGAAATTCCGGATTATGAATGTACTCCGTCATCACGGTCGCTGATGCATCGGGTACCCCACAATTTGCAATCGTTGAACTTAAGGTAATCTCTCCATCTTGTTCCTCAACAAAAATAGCCCTATCTGTAATACAATTATTACCATTATCGAGAACAGTAATCTGATAAGTACCTGCTTCATTAACTGAAATAGAGTTTCCTATTTCTTCTACGATGTTGCCATTGATACTTGACCAAGTGACATCAATATCATTCGTCAAAGTTTCTATAGTCAAACCTAATAAAAGAGGATCTCCATTAAAACAATTTAAATATTGAGTAGATGCATCAGGTGAAATAACAGGTGGAATAGTAGCATCAAATATTTGGCTTACCGCTGAACTCGTACATCCATTCGGAGCGGTTACAATTAATTCATAAGTCCCGGGAGTGACTACAACAAAGGCCTCTTCATTCGAAGTTCCATCTGGTCCTGACCAGAAGAACGTAGCCCCAGGTGTATCAGAAATCCCTAGTAATGGAACGATTTGACCACAAATTTCTATAGAAAAAAATTCATCCGAAACTTGAGCATCAGGTTCTTCAAAATCAGTACCAACGGTCGCCTCATCAGTATAAGTACATCCGTTTGCTGTCGTCACTAACAAGGTATAAATACCCGCTTCATCTACTGTCGGACTTATGGTGTTTTCACCATCGACAATATTTCCATTATTACTCGACCATTCATATGAAGAACCTGATGGTCCAGTTGAAGCTTGTAATTGGATCGTCGGATTATTACAATCTAAGGTTTGAGATAGCCCTGCGTCTGCTTCGAAATCAGAAACAGTTATTTCATCTATATCTTCACAACCATCAGGGCTGACAATTGATAAAGTATAAGTTCCAGTACTACTGATTGTCGGTGTTAAAGTCTCTTCTCCGTCATCAATGGTTCCGTCATTTGTTTCCCATAGAAAAGTAGAACCACTTGGATATTCGGAAGCGCTTGCGTCCAAATCCAAAGAAGTCATCGTGCAATCAAAATTCTGATCACCGCCAGCATCGGCCACAACATTGTCATTGTTTCCAGATTCCAAGACATAGGTGTTTGTAACTTCACAACCCGTCTCATCAGTAACCGTTACCGTGTATAATCCTGGCCCCACATCTAATATACTTGCCGTAGTTTGAATGGGTACCGTGTTCCATTCATAATTATAGGAAGGTGTTCCTCCATTTGCAGAAACTTCAATACTTCCATTTGTTGCATTCGGACAGGAAGGTTCCGTAATATTTTCATCGACTTCCAAATTACTGGACTCTATTACCGTTACACAATCAACAAAAACACAACCATTATTTGGATTTAAAACTTCAGCACAATACTCTCCAGCACCTAAGATAGAAATATAATCTCCTGAAGGGCTGCTTGTTATTTCACCACCAAAATTAGCGTACCAAATGATGTCATAAAATGGTTCGTCTCCATTTATAAAAACACTTAAAAATCCTTCTTCCCCATTACAACTTGGAGCTTCATCAACTATTACAACAATATCTTCAGGATCAATATCTTCTTCTATTTCAATAGTTATCGTGCTACTACACCCATTTGGAGTTTCAATCAAAAGTGAATATTCTCCAGGAGTACTTGTTGAAAAAGAAGCTGCTGTTGAAAATACCGTCGAAAATCTTGTCCAGGTAAATGTAGCATCTGTTGCATCAGTAATTGCAGTTAGCGTCACATCAGAAGTACAAGTAATTACTGTTGAACTAGCATCAATATCTATACTTGGAGGATTGGAATTATCAGCTACGGTAATCGTTGCAAAACTCAAACATCCAGGTCGAGTGATCACCAGCTGATAAACACCTCCGGCATCAACAGTTGGCGTAAGTGTATTTTCTCCATCGATAATATTTCCATCGTTTGTTGACCATTCAAAAGTAGCATCATTACTTTGATAAGAATCAGTTGCATCTAATTGAGCAGTAAGAATATTACAATTGATTTCTAGGTCATCTTGTTCGATAATCGCCATTTCAGAATGGACAATCATATCTGCCGTAGCGGAACATCCATTGTCTAAATTTACCGCAGTTAAAGTATACGTTCCAGCGGAGTTAATCACAGGGTTTAAAGTATTATCACCACTTAAAATATTTCCATTTTGTGTACTCCATACATAGTCGACGTTATTTCCATTTACTCCTGGAGCATCTAAAGTCAGAACAAATTCACATTGAATGTGTCGGTTCGGACCGGGATCAACTTCGAAAGGAGTCATATCCATTTCCACATCAAAAGTGATTGAATTGCTACACCAATCTGCTTTCGATCCGATCAACGTATAAGTTCCTAATTCGCTAACCGTAACCTCATTTCCGGTTTCTTGAAAACCTCCAGGACCTGTCCATTCATAATCTAAACCTGAAACCGAGCTTGATACAATAATGACATTTTCATCATTATTACAATTGAGTGGGTCATTGCCTTCGATAGTGATATCCGGAGATTCATCAATAGCCGTCACTTCAATACTCGCAGAACTAGAGCAGCCTGCATTCGTAGTAACAAGTAAAGTATAAATTCCGGGAAGGTCAACTTCGGGTTCTATTTCATTTTCATTATTGCTATTAATTCCAGGACCAGACCAGGTGTAAGTCACGTTTAAAATAGTGGAAGAACCGCTTAAAGTTGTCGTCAGATTTTCACAATCCAAATCATTGTTATTAGAAACAGAGACCATAGGTTCTCCCGATCCTAAAACAACAAGTTCCAAAATAACGATACTATCACAGCCTTCACTTGATGTGAATGCAAAAGTATAAACTCCAGTAGAGCAATAATCCTCTCCATTATATTCATAGCAATCATCAAAACAAATAATTTCAGAAATCAGAGTTTCGTAGCTTATTATATTTAAAATAAGGCGATAAGATACTGGACCATTTCCATCATCGATTATATAGAAATAAGTTCCAGTCTCACAAAACAATTCTACATCTACTTCATAGCATTCACCAGTACACAAGGTTTCTTCAATCGTTATCAAATCTGGGTCTACACCAAAAGTCTCGCAGGTGGTCATTGTTTGAGTACAATCATTTGCTCCTTGTACACATATTTCAAAATTGGTTTCATCAGTAATTAGAACGGAAACATTTTCGGATTGAGAACCTGTATAATTTAAAATCTGACCACCTGTAACCGTCCAATTAAAAGCAGAAACAGCAGATACTAAATCAGTACTAAAAGTATAAACCTCTTCATTTACGATGTAATCTGGTCCAACAATT
>CAKZTD010000083.1 GCA_937921595.1 uncultured Saprospiraceae bacterium | reverse complement strand
TAGAGACCCAAAGAAAGTAGGGTTGCCAAGACCTAATGTGAGTTCGACTTTTATATTTGCAAAAGAGGATAAATTTTTCCTTTATCCAAATAATTATAACCACTACAATAATTATTATCGAAATACTTTTCAGCATGGAGGAATTTCTTTAGAAGAAATAATCTGTCCAGTTATCAAATTACGAACGAAGTAATTAGTAGCGGCGTATTAAAATAATAAGAGGTCAAAAACTTTATGCTTTTGACCTCTTGTTATTTTATCATTTATCGAAATGAAAAAAATAAGATTACAAGATTAGCTTAAGTATCCTTCCATCTTCTCCCACAATATAAGCCACATCTCCAACAACGTCAATGTCATAAAAGTCAAATCCAGGCAAACCATCAACGATTTTCCAGTTCTCACCACCATCATCTGTTTTCCAACATAAGCCTTTTTCTCCAACGATAAATCCATTTAATTCATCTTCAAAATGAAGGTTTAAAAAAGGCTGATCTGAAACAGACAACTCATCGCCGTCACGAAGGTATTTCCAAGAAACACCATTGTCCGTTGTTTTTAAAATAGTACCATTATATCCGATTACATATCCGATTGTCGAAGTAGGGAAGGCGATCGCTTGATAAAAATCTCCAGAAATTGAACTCTCTTCCCAATTCATCCCGCCATCCGTAGATCTAAGCAAAATTCCGTAACCACCCACATGTATCGTGTTGTCATCAGAATAACAAACGGCATTTAATTGGTTCGAAAAAGTATCTATATAAGGAACGGTATAATTTGTATCCACGACCATGATAGCCCCTTTAGCAAAAGCAACGCCACCAACAAGTACACCTTCGTTTCTACTATTAAAACTAACATCCCGAAGGATATCCCATCTAGGCATTCTGTGAAAATTCCAATCTTCAATCAAAGGATTATTATTGCTAAAAAGATAGCCATCAATGCCGACTGTATTGGCGACTCCATTTTCATTGAAGTGAAGACTAAAGAGTTGTTTGTTAGAAATTTCATTTTCTGACCAATTAGTTCCACCATCAATAGTTTGAATATGGGAACCAGTAAACCAGGTACTTCCTCCTACAATGTGGCCAAAGTTTTCATCCGTAAAATGGACGGAAGTAAGCGTAATGTTAGTATTGGAGTTGAGCTCTTCCCAGCTAAGTTCAATGGTTTCTTTTTTACAACCAAAGAATAGAGAAAGAGATGAAAAAAGAAGGAGGAAAGAAGATTTAATATTTAGATCCGACACTATCTTTTATGGAGTTTTTAGTCTTTTTAGAATTCGCACTTTCTATATCTTTCTCTGTCTTTATCCTTCTTGCGAATGTAGGGAATGAAGCACTGCCATAATGAGAAAAATTGCGATCAGTGACAATTGGAAATTTATAATGGTTCATAAAGCTAGAGAAAAAAGCAGTAAGCTCTTCAGGGTTTCTGATGTTTCTCGAGTTCACTTTTAGATGATAAGCAATGTGTTTGATACTACCGTCTTTGTTCCAAAAAACATTCAACCACACTTTGATACCTTTAATGTCATAGTCGATACTAATTGCATAAGCTTCCATTTCCTCAAGCATGCTTAGCCATTTGTCAAAAGCCACATCCATATCATCATTACAGGCTTCCAGCAAAACGGTGGAGTGGGCATCAAAGAGTTTTTCATACGCTTTTTCATGTTCCCCAAGGATAAATACTTTAGGTAATGCCGTACTGTCTAAATTGACTAATTGTTTATTCATGCCTTCTGCAGAAACAAAACAAAAAATACTTAAAACCAAAATGGAGATGAAAGCTCTCATTAATGTTATTATTAGGTTGTGAATTAGGAATTTAATACAATTTTATACTCAAATCTAATCTATATGTCCGACTAATTCCTTGCTTTTTAAATATTACGAAAAAACTATATAAGATGATTCGTTAATTTTAAAATACAATCAAAAAATGATTGAGTAAACTTAATGGTTCTTTTTATTCTCTAGGTGCGTGGAAAGGTTACAGGAAACAAAAATAACGAATTAAATAAATAATCCATTTAAAATTACTCCTTTTTCACTTATAAATAACTTATTCCAGACTATATTTAACACACATCATATCAAATTTAACTTAAATATTTAGAAGTTTGTAGCCTGAGGGTGACGGATATGCATATATCATCCTTCTTGGACGTGTTCTTAATCGAGACGATAGGTACTTTAGTATAAGTTAAGCCTTCATTTTCTCGATATATGCTAAGTTTGAGGACATTATTTGTTTTTTCATAACCAAAAAATTCCCTCATGATGAAAAGAAACCTTCTGATAACCGCAACTTTTCTTTTTACGCTTAGTTTATTTTACTCGTGTACTGATCAATCTACTGTAACTAATAAAGAAAATATAACAGAGAAGCAAATGACTGACGAACAAAAGAAAGAATTACCTGGAGACCCTAGCCTTCCGACCTCTGCTGAAGAACTAAAGGACTTAATTGCCGCTTCGAAAGGCGATTTTAAATATTCTGTAGAAGACTTCTTTAAAAATCCTGAAAAGACCCGTTACCAGCTTTCGCCTGATGGGAATTACTTCTCCTATATGGGACCTTACGAAAGAAGACAAAATATCTTCGTCCAAAAAATAGGAGAAGACAAAGCAACCAGAATCACTAGTGAAACGGATCGGGATATCGCAGGGTATTTCTGGGCGAATGACAATAGAATTCTGTTTATTAAAGATTCAGGAGGAGATGAAAATTTCCAATTATATGCTGTGGATAAAACTGGTGAAAATTCAAAAGATCTAACTCCTTTTGAAAAAGTAAGAATTCAAATCATTGATCAATTAGAAGATATCGAAAATGAGATCATCATTGGGATGAATAAAAATAATCCTCAGCTTTTCGAACCTTATCGACTTAATATCGAATCTGGTGATTTGAAACAAATTGCAGAAAATAACAATCCTGCAGAACCGATGGATGGTTGGATGACCGATCATGAAGGTAAAGTAAGAATCGCAACAAAAGTTGTCGGAGGAACAAATACAACTATACTTTATCGGGAGTCTGAAGATAAGCCTTTTCGAGATGTCTTGACCACTGATTTTAGAGAAGGGGTACAACCATTGTTTTTTGATTTTGATAATGGAGATATTGTTTATGCAACGTCAAATCTTGGACGAGATAAAAATGTAATTATCAAATTTGATATGGCTGCAGGTAAAGAAGTTGGGCAGCCAATTTTTGAACATCCTGAAGTCGATGTTAGTAACTTAAGCTTTTCTAAAAAACGAAAAGTACTGACCACTATTTCTTACAATACTGCAAAAAATAATTTCCACTTTTTAGATAAAGAAAGAGAAACTGTTCAGAAAAGATTAGAAAAAGAATTGGGCGATTATGAAGTTTTTGTAACGAGTATGAATAAAGCGGAAGATAAGTTTATGATTCGAACGTATAGTGATCGTTCGCTTGGAGCTTATTATTTTTATGATCAAAAAACTGACAAACTGGAGCAGATTGCTGCGGTGAGTCCATGGATTGATGAAAACGATATGGCGGAAATGAAGCCGATCAAATATAAAAGTCGTGATGGAAAAACGATCAATGGATATTTGACTTTACCTAAGGTAGCCAATGCGACTAATCTTCCTGTGATTGTTAATCCTCATGGAGGACCATGGCATAGAGATACCTGGGGTTTTAATCCTGAGGTACAATTGTTGGCGAGTCGTGGATATGCGGTTTTGCAAATGAATTTTAGAGGTAGTACTGGATATGGAAGAGATTTTTGGGAAAGTAGTTTTAAGCAATGGGGAAAGACCATGCAAGATGATATTACTGATGGTGTAAATTGGTTGGTTGAAAAAGAGATTGCTGACAAGGAGCGGATTGCAATTTATGGAGGAAGTTATGGAGGCTATGCGACGCTGGCTGGAGTAACTTTTACACCAGATGTTTATGCTTGTGCAGTTGATTATGTCGGAGTTTCGAACCTGTTTACTTTTATGAAAACGATTCCTCCTTATTGGAAACCATATCTAGATATGATGTACACGATGGTTGGAAATCCGGAAACGGATAGCACCTTAATGGCTGCAGCTTCTCCAGCACTTCATACAGATAAAATCAAAGCACCACTTTTCGTGATTCAAGGAGCGAATGATCCACGGGTCAATATTGATGAAGCGGATCAGATTGTTCGATCTTTAAGAGCAAGAGGAGTGGAGGTACCATACTTGGTTAAGTATGATGAAGGTCATGGATTTCATAATGAAGAAAATCGCTTTGAATCTTATAAAGCAATGGTTGGTTTCTTTGCGAAACATTTGCGACCAGATTTGAAAGGCTAAAGGTTTGAAATCAGAAAGGGAGGCATTTTTTAATGCCTCCCTTTCTGATTTCTAATAGGTGAAATTTTCTCAATAAAATACTTATTGACGAACTATCTTTTTAGTACTAGCATATTTGTCTCCTGTAACTTGAAGCCAAAAAATACCTTTAGGTAAATTGTCTATCTGATGAGAAGAGCCTATGTTCTTTCTTGAATATATACGCTTTCCAAGAACGTCAAAAACATGAAGGTCTACTGCTTCGTCAAGCTGATCAATGTTAACTATAAAACTTCCATTTGATGGATTTGGGTGTACATCCATAGATTGAAGATTTGTCAGCTCATGTGTTGCTGTAGGAGTAGTACCAGTAAGTTTTACAATCCATAAATCACTAAGTCCTTGATTGTTGGTGAGATCACCATCCGATGACCAGCTTACCCCACAAATTATATATCCTCCGTCAGTAGTTTGGCGGATGTGATTGCCTCTATCCTCTAGAGATCCTCCAATTAGTTTTTGCCATTCGAGGCCGCCGTTAGAATCTAGTTTTATAGTCAGAACACTATGATTTCCACTGCTATTGACTGTATATCCTGTAGCTATATATCCCTCATCGGCTGTTTGTTGAACAGAATGAGCCTGACTTCCGATACTCCCTCCAAAGTTTTTATCCCATTCAAAAATTCCGGAAGAATTAATTTTTAATATCCAATATTTTCCATTTAAAGCAGAGCCCAAGCCTGCGACAATATAACCACCATCTGTAGTCTGCTCAATTTCGTAAGCAACATCAGCATTCGAGCCTCCGAATAAATTTTTCCATTCGATGTTTCCTTGTTCGTCGAGTTTAAGAATCCAAGCTTCAGAAAGGTCATGATTTCCACCAACATCACCATCGTTTGATTCTGTAATACCAGCAACAACATATCCTCCATCAGTTGTTTGTTGGATGGAGTTAGCAGTCTCTTGATCAGAGCCACCATAGTTTTTTTTCCATTCTAAGTTTCCTGTTGAGTTTATTTTGAAAATCCAAAAATCTCTCCCTCCATAATTACTGTCAAGGTCACCATCACTAGATTGTGAATTGCCAGCAACAATATACCCTCCGTCGGTAGTTTCTTGAATGGATTTAGCGATATCGTGATCAGAGCCACCGTAGTTTTTTTGCCATTCTAAAAGACCGAATTCGTTGAGCTTAACAATCCAGGCGTCAAGAGAACCGTAATTATTATCCAAATCGCCATCACTAGAATATGCCAAACCAGCAATGATGTAGCCTTGATCAGTCGTTTGTTGAATGGAGTTTCCTCCATCACTGAGGGAGCCTCCGTATAAGTATTCCCATTCTTTTTCGCCTGAGGCATCAAATTTTATAATCCATAAATCGCCTCCTCCCGGAGCATCAATGGCATCATGATCATTGGCTGAAGCATATGCGGTTAGAATAAATCCTCCATCTTCGGTTTGTTCAATTTGTTCGGCGTGATCCCATCCGGAACTTCCAAAACTTACCTGCCATTCGATTGATGGTTGGGCATGTAAAAATATGACGAGGGTTAAAAATGTGAAGCTCAAAATACTCTTTTTCATAGCTTTATTTTTTTGGTGTTAAGAATAAGTATGCTTGCAACTACTCTTGCTAATAAATGATTTCAGAGTAGCTGTTATTTTTAAAACTCAGAACCACTTAATAAAAGAAGAAATCGCTTTTACTTATAAGATGTTTTAAATGATTTAAACGCTACAGCAAGTTTGATTTTTTAAATTAGTTCTATCTTTTTGGAAGCTGAAATCAAGATGATCAAAAGATGAGAAGGCGGGGGTAAGTGGAAGGTTAGTAGCTGGAAGTAAACGTTTAGGAGGAGAGCTTTTGCTCCGAACTTCAAGGATTCTAAGAATATGTTTTGCGGGATGTTTCTAACAAGGCAAAGCGGATTTTTATTAGTCATTGGTTGTTAGAGTTTTTTGTCTTAACAACCAATGACTAATTTATTTTTTCTTACTTAATCTTCTCTACTTTCACTACGCCACTTTTCTTATCCGTCATCATATTTATAAAATACATCCCAGTAGTTAAACCATCCATGTTAATGGTCTCCCGATGATTGCCGGAATTTCTCATCCCAAGATTTATTCTTTTTACAAGCCTTCCTTGCAGGTCAAATATTCTAAGCTTTACTGTTGTGTTTTGCTCTAATTCGAATCCTAATACAAATTGATCGGTGAAAGGGTTTGGATCAGTATTGAGTTTAAAAACATTTGCAGGAGTAGGAGTAGTGCTTGTCGCTTGATCCGTTGTTGAAACGAGGAAACCATTTGTAGTATTTGCTGAAAAACTATTTCCAGCAAGATCAAGTGTATTGAAAAAGTCACCACAAATGGTAATTTGATCTTCAGCAAAAACACCAATACCAGATGGACGGCTGTCATCATTGTCAATGGATTTGACCCAAGATATTTGACCCAATGTATCGTACTTGGCAACAAAACCTATTTGTTCGTTATCATTGACTTCCAAAAAAGCTTCATCAGAAAAATAAGTATCACTTCTTATTGCTCCGGTGATATAAAGATTTCCAATTTCATCTGGAGTGATCTGAAAAGAGCTAACGAAATCAAATTCTTTATTGATTATATTCGCCCAGATGAATTCGCCATCTGTATTTAGTTTTGCAAGGAAATTATTGTTAGTGTAAGGTCCAGGATTATTTTGATTGTAATAAGGGCTTTGTAATTGAATCGTTCCAAAATTATTATCATATCCCATTCTTCCTTCAATGAATATTTCTCCGTTTTCTGTTACATATAATCCATAGGGACTTCCTGAAAAATCAGAGCTATTGGTTGCAGAGGTGCCTGCGAAATTTATTGCCCAAAGTGGGGTTCCATTAGGATCATGCTTTGTTATAATAACGTCGCCTTCGCCATCCTCTAAAAAGAGTTCAATACCGTTTCCAAAGTTTATGAAATTAGACGAAGATCTAGTATACGTATAAATGTTTCCCATTCCGTCAACATCGATTTGTGGTTGATTTTCAAAACTTGTTCCGCCAAAGCTTCCTGCCCAGGATAATTCTCCTAGTTCATTAAATTTTGCAACAAAGTAATCATTTCCTCCATTTGAAACTAAGGTTATACCATCTATGATGGCTGTTTCAAAGAAGGTTCCAGTAATTATAATTTTATCATTTTGATCAATAGAAATTCCGCTTACTGAAGCATCAAAATCTTTGAAAACCAATAAGGCTCCAGTGTTGATATCAAACTTTGCGAAATACCCACGATTTGAACTAGTACTAAAATTTCCAAGGTTTGTTTCTATAATTCCTGAATATGATCCACCAATTATTATACTGGATTGGTCTGGACTGATTTGAGCATCATTCGTATTTATGTTGATGGACGATTCAAGACCACTTATCCAAATTGGATTTCCATTGACATCGGTTTTTATAATTGTTGCATTTACTGCTTCTGATGTTTTTTCAAGATCATCAAAGTATAAATTGTAATGGTGACGAGTTATAGCATAATTGTTGGCGTCGTCATCAATGATAACTTTCTGAGTAACATAACCACTTGTAAAACCAGATTCGCCAGAAGTTTTTACGGTCCAATCATCTTCATTATTGGCATCAAGTGTTCCAAAGCTAAGGTTTCCTCCTTGTGATCCAGCAGTGAGTGCATTGCCGAATCCATTATTGCGAAGGCTATTGATTTCTATACTGTTCGTAAGTTCATTTTCAATAGAACCATCGTCTTTGTCAAGCACTAAAAACAAAGAAGTGTTTGTATTTGTAGGAGAAATGATTGTTCCATCAAGGCTTTCATAGGTATTAAAAAGGTAACCACTTGAGATCAAATCTCCTGAACTGGATAAACAAGATTTCGAAGGTAAAGTAAAAAAAGTAGTATTGTCAATGTAGGAAACCCATTGGAATTCACCATTAAAATCCAACTTAACGTAGTATAATCCGAAATTTATTTCATCTGGAGCAGGCATGTTATTTATAGAAGCAGAGTTTCCAAAATATCCGCCGAAGTATACATTTTCTGCAGCATCAGCAGCAATGATAACTCCATCGGAATCACCAAAACCTTCAGGCCCTATGTCTACAATGTGGCCCCATTCAAAATTGAAATTTAGATCAGATTTTGCAACATAAGCATTTTTAAAAGTTGGTGGCTCAAAAGACACCGACCCAATTGTAACTGGAACGGTAACTGATCCTGTAACATACATGCCCAAGGAAGTTAATTCAAATCGATTGATGAAAATTTGTTCATTTATTTCAAGCAATAAATTTCCGTTTTCATCAAATTTTGTCAATGTACCATCAGGAGAGAAAGTAGAGAAAAATCGTCCAGTTAATAAATAAATATTCCCGACATTGTCTCGATCTATTTTAATAGCAAAACGAGAATCGAGCGTTTGATTCCAATAAGATTTATACCACATAAATACCCCATCTTCATCGATCTCACCAATAAAAGAAACAGGATCGGAATCACTAGAGATAGTAGTTCCTCCAGTTCCAAAGTCAGTGCTGCCTTCTATGTATCCAGCGAGAACGAGAGAGCCGTTTTTATATTTAATCGATGTTCCTCTCATATATTCACCTGCTTGTGGAGAGAAAGTTTTAAACCAAATTACATCTCCCGTTCCTGATACTTTTGCAATAAACATATCAAGACGGCCAGTAGAAGTATAAGTGTTGCCTCCAATATTTATAGTGCCTTGAAAAGACCCGATGGAGTAGGTGTTGTTTTGTTCATCTTCGGTAACATCGAAAGCTGAGTCAGTACCATCTCCGCCATATTGTTTGGCCCATTTCCAAGATGGTGGATCTCCAAAAACATCGGTTCTTGTTTCAGCAGATTGAATAGTACTTGAGTTTCCATGCCAGGGATCTTGGTCGTTTTGTAAAAGCTGTTTTAATTGGTCTGGATAGTAATCCGGAATGATTTGCGCTTGAGCATTGAATACAAATATTAAGGCTAATAATGTAATGGTTAGTCTTTTCATCGTTGAGGGTTTAAATGAAGGTGTTTAGAAAAGGAAGTCCAATAAATGGGTAGGATTTCCATAGCTTAAGTTTAAAGGTATAAAATATTTTAGAGTCTGAATCTATTAAGAAAGACGTTTGTATCATTCATTAGGTTGGGGCTTAATTGATTAATTCTATAAAAATAAGTCGCTAAGGGTTTTATCCTTAGCGACCTATGACTATTGAGAGTGTTCTGAAGTTAAGGGTATGTTGGGTGTGTTTTACCTGGTCTTTTCCACTTTTACCACGCCACTTTGCTCATCTGTTATTGCATTTATAAAATATATTCCTGTAGACAATTCCTTTGTGTTGATCGACTCTTGATGAGTACCAACATTTCTGGACCCTAGTTTTATTCTCTTTACAAGTCTTCCTTGTAAGTCGAAAATTCGGATACGAACTTTAGTTTCTTTTTCTAATTCGTATCTCAATACAAATTGATTGGTAAAAGGATTAGGATCGGTATTAAGTTGAAATGAGTTCGTAGGTTTGAGGTTTATATTTGTTGTATTATCGGTTGTTGAAGCTAGGTATCCGTTGTTGCTATTGACCGTATTGAAAGTATTTCCAGCCATATCCTGAGGGAAATAAAACTCTCCAGAAAAAGTAATTTGATCTTCAGCAAAAACGGCAATACCGGCTGGTCTATTTCCATCGCCACCAATTGATTTGACCCAGGAAACTTGACATAAAGAATCATATTTAGCAATGATACCAATTGATTGATCACTAAGGTATTCAAAGTAAGCATCGTCTGAAAAATAAGCATCACTTCGGAGCCTGGCGGCTATGTAAATATTGCCTGTTTCATCCGTGGCGATTTGGCTAGCGCTGCTGAAAAAGGATTCAACGTGTATCATATTAGCTTGTGTGAATATGCCATCAGTATTTATTTTTGCTAAAAAATAGTTATTTCTATAAGGTCCTGGGTTGTCAGGATCATAAAAAGGACTTACTAGTTGGATACTTCCAAAATTATTATCGAAATCCATCGACGCTAGAATAAAAATATTTCCAGAATGAGTGACATGTAAGTCGGTAATAAAACGTTGAGAATTAGGAATAGGATCATTTGATCCGCCATAATTTATTGCCCAAATAGGTGTGCCGATCGGGTTGTATTTTATTAATATCCTGTTTCCTCCGATATCATCTATTGGGAGATTGATATTGTTTCCAAAAGCTATGTTGGAAGAATGAGAGCGAGTGGATAGGTAAATGTTTTCTAGCCCATCAAGGTCAATTCGAGGGGAATGTTCAAAATCTTCACCGCCAAAGCTTTTTGCCCAGAATAGGACTCCCAAGCTATTGAATTTTGCAATATAATAATCTTGATTGCCATTCGAAGAAAGTGTAACTCCATCTATGTTAGCTGTTTCGCTAAAACTACCGGTAGCAACTATTGCATTGTTTTGGCCGATTGCAATTTCATATACCTCAATGTTTAAGCTTTTAAAAAGTAGAACATCACCTGTATTAGTATCAAATTTTGCAATAAAATTTTTGATAGTAGGAGAGCTGAAAATACCAAAGTTGGTTTCGACAGTTCCTCTATAAGTTCCACAAATCACAATGTTTGATTTGTCCGGGCTTATTTTGGTATCTTCTGGATTGATAAAAATACTTGACTCAATGCTATTGATCCAAATCGGATTGCCATTGACATCTGTTTTGATAATAGCGATACTTTCATCAGAAGATGACTCTTCAATATCTTCAATAATTAAATTATTTGAATATCGAGTTACACAATAATTATTTGCATCTGCATCTATAAAAACCCTTTTACTCCTCCAGCCATAAATTGAACCTGATTCACCATTTGATTTTAAGTTCCAATCATCTTCTATGTTTGTATTCAACTTTCCAATACTTAAATTTCCAGATCGATTTCCTGCTGTAAGGACATTTCCAAATCCATTATTGCGTATAGTGTTAGTCTCAATATCATTGGTAGTTTCTTTGATGACCGCACCATTGTTTTCATCAAAAACTAAGAACAAGGAAGTCGTAGAATAATCAGGATCAATACTCGATCCATCAATGCTAATGTAAGGTTGCGTTAAAGGGGCGCTGACTATAAAGTTTCCGGAGTTTAATATAGCTGCTTGTGATGGAGTTTTAGGGTAAATGGTATTGTTTAGGTAAGTTACCCATTGATAGTTACCTTCAAGGTCTAGTTTTGTATAATACAAACTGCCATCACCACCAATAGCAATAGAGGAAGTGTTGTTAATAGTAATAGTGCCGAAATATTTGCCTCCAAAATATACATTTTCTGAAGCATCGACAGCAATGACTGATGCGACGGAGGTGCTAGATGTGCCATCAATTACATGGCCCCATTCAAAATCGAAATTTAAATTGGACCTAGCAATGAAAGCATTTTCAGGAGAAGTGGGTTCAAGGACTACTGAACCTAAATTAACTGGCTCGAAAACGGTTCCTGTGAGATATATTCCAGAAGAACTAAGTTCAAATTTGTTGATATAAATTGATTCGTTGAGTTCAAAAAGAACATTTCCATTCTCATCAAATTTTGTCACCGTGCCTTCAGGCTCAGAAGTGGAAAAACGTCTACCAGTTAATAGATAAATATTGCCTTCATTGTCCCGATCGATTTTGCTAGCATAACGAGCATTGAGCGTTTGATTCCAATAGGAATCATACCAGATGAAATCGCCATCCTCGTCAATTTCTCCAAAAAACGAAATAAGGTCCGAGTCACTAGAAATTACCGTTCCACCTGTTCCAAAATCAGTACTTCCTTCAATAAATCCGGAAAGCACTAAAGATCCATTCTTGTGCTTAATAGAAGTTCCTCTCATAAATTCACCAGCCTGTGGTGAAAAAGTTTTAAACCAAATTACCTCACCTGTTCCTGATGTTTTTAGGATGAACATATCCATAAAACCTTGAGAAGTATAATCGCTACCTCCAATGCTAATAGTGCCAGAAATTGATCCAATAGAATAAGTATTGTTTTGTGAATCTTCGGTGATGTCATAGGTGACGTCAAGACCATCACCGCCAAATTGTTTGGCCCATTTTAAGCTAGGTGGGTCTCCAAAAATATCTGTTCTGGATTTAGCTGATTCTTTAGCTTTTAAGTTCTTTATCCAAGGAGTTTGATCCTTTTGCAATTGCCAAATTAGTTGGTCATCATTATCGGTTTGAAAGACTTGGGCCTGAGAATTAAATACAAGTACTAAAGCTATCAATGAAATGAGGGTTGCTCTTGTCATAGCTGAGGGTTTTGTTTTGATTTTTAAAAGAAATCCTAAACAGAGAATTAGGAATTTAAAGCTTTGAATTCCTTTTACATTAGAAATGCATGATATTCTAATAATAAATATAAGATAGCATAAAAAAGGAAGGCTTATGAAACGAAATATCCGATAAATGGATAAATCGAATTTAGAATAACACTTTACAAGCATCGTGGTTTTCCACCCAATTAACGCATATAAAAACAAGTGTGCTGCTTTTAATAAATACTGTTTAGTGATTATTGTCGTTAAAATCCGGTTAATCATCTAAAATGGTAGGGTTTTTATAGTTTAATGGAGTAATTTGCAAATGTTATGGTTATAGATATCATGTTAGTTATTACGATGTTGTATGGATTCTACATTGGGTTTACCAAAGGGATCATAAGTACTGTATTTGCTATTGTTTCGCTTTTGTTTGGAGTGATGGCTGCTTTGAAATTTGGTCCAGCGACGACAGAATTTCTTGAGAAAGCATTCAATAGCCAGAATCCATTGATGTTTCTTGCAGGAATGCTTTTGACCTTTGTTGTCGTTATGGTATTGATTCGAATGCTATCTAGAGGTTTAGAAGGGATTTTGAAATCAGCGAATATAAATGTGATTAATCAGCTTGCAGGTGGGGTGTTGTTGAGTGGAATCCTAATTGTTTTATTTAGTGTACTGGTGTGGTTTGGCGATCAGGCTCGACTCATCGATAATGCAACAAAAACGCAATCTCAAACTTATAAATATATAGAACTTATCCCTGGACAAGCCAAACAAATCGCTTATCGGTTCAAGCCTATGTTCGAAGAGTTTTGGAATTCATCGCTTGATATGATGGATAAATTAGAAGGCATGAGTTTAGAACAAACAGAGACCAAACCAAATATTTACGACATTCCGGATGAAGAAGAAAAGAGTACTGATAATTGACAACTACGATTCCTTTACTTACAATCTATACGATTATTTTCTTCAGTTAGATACCTCCTGTCAGGTCATCCGTAATGATGAACTTTCTTTAGAAAAATTCCAACAATTAGATTTTGATGCACTTGTACTTTCTCCTGGTCCACAACAACCAAAGGATGCTGGATTGTTGATGCCTTTGATTGATTATTTTTACAATAAAAAACCAATCTTGGGAATATGTCTTGGTCATCAGGGAGTAGGGGAGTACTTTGGAGCGACACTCAAAAAAGCGAAGCTTCCTATTCATGGAAAGACTTCTGATTTAAATCATCAAAGACATTTACTGTTTGAAAAATTACCACCTACTTTTAAAGTGATGCGATATCATTCTTTGATACTGGAAGATTTTGAAAAGACGGAGTTAGAAGTAATTGCTCAAACTCCTGATGGAGAAGTTATGGCTATTGCTCATTCTAAACTTCCGATTCTTGGGGTGCAGTTTCACCCCGAATCTATCTTGACTGAGTATGGTTTGCAAATGCTGGAAAATTGGTTAGACCATTTTGTAAAACTCTAGTAAGCTTAGCGTAACTTACTAGTTTCAAATAATGACAAGTTTGTAACTTGTCACCCTTGCGAAAAATAAAATTCTCCTAGCGTAAATAAGAGGTGCAAAAACAAATAAGTTATAAACTTGTTAGAATAGTAATATCATGTCCAATTTCTGGAAAAACATAAAAGACATTTTCAAATCAGCAGAAGAAAGTTCTGCTAACCAACCCGTTATCCACAAGGTCATCGAACGAACCGAAAGTGAAAAGATGGATTTCGAAAATTGGAAAGAAACCTTAGCTAAGGACAGGCTTTTAAATTGGATCAGAGAAGAACACATCAATTATACAGTCGATCCTAAAAGTACAGATGCAGCCATTGATTTTTTAAATACACCATCGACTAAAGGATTTGTTATTCATTTTTATAAAACAAGATATCCTCAAAGAGAGGTGGTGCATTTGTTTGATTTTTTAAAAGAAAAAATTATTAATACCGGCTACAAAACCTATCTCTCGGATACCCGAACCTACAATAAAAAAGATTGGGTAGAAAAACTAGATCGGCATTATCTGAAACCACCACTTAATAAACACAATCCTAAAATAGAAGCATTCAAACAACGCTTCGGAAATATCACAATCGAACTCCTGTTTCGAAATGATAAAATCTATCTTCTAAAATTCAGCGCTACCGCATACAACGATCGTGACTACGAAGAAGCCGAAGATTTTAACGGTCTCATGAAGATCTTATACTTGAAAAATTATTAAAAAAATTGATAGGTGAGTATTGCTATAATCGAGTGGGATGGAAATGATTTAACTTCAAAGGAACTTCCTTTTTATCTAAGAGCGCAGCGAATTTGAACCACTCCCTATCATCGAATATGATCTATCCCTATTTCGAAGAAATCTATCACTCCGATGTAAGCGGAACAAGCTTCGGACGTCCTAGTTCTCCCAATTCTTCTTCTCCTGTTCCACATGCTCCAGTTTCACATTCACTCCAAATTTCTCCTTCAAGTGTTTCGCCATCGCATCCGCCGAATAAACCGATCGATGCTGTCCGCCTGTACACCCAAAATTAACATGAAGACTAGTGAAACTTCGTTCTATGTAGTTTTCGACCACTGGATCAATGATGTAGTAAATATTATTCAAAAAGCGATCAATATCACTATACTGTTTTAAGAAATTGATCACTGGTTTATCTCGACCTGTTAGTTTTTTATAAGGCTCATATCGCCCTGGATTATGAAGCCCACGACAGTCAAAATTAAAACCACCACCATTACCAGAGTTATCCACAGGGATACCTGATTTATAAGAAAAACTATGAACAGAAATAGTAAGCAAACTATCACTACCTTTTGAAGTATCAAAAGGATCAAATTGATCTGAATTAGCAATGGCCTCCAATGCTTTCCAAAGCTCGGGGAGTTCAACTTTGAGGCTTACATTTTTGACAAACCATCGGATATTATTTACAGCAAAAGGAATGCTGTTTAAAAAATGTTCTTTTCGTTCGTACAGACCTCGATAACCGTAAGTGCCGAAAGTTTGAATCGCTCGGATCAATGCATAGCCATAATAAAACTCAAGAAATTGATCCCGATCAATCTTCGTCAATTGTTCTGCCGCATCGAGATAAGTGTTCAATAATTCCAGTCGAGTCTCCGGTGGAATTGCTGCTTTGGCTTGATAGAGTAAAGAGGCTAGATCATATTGTAGAGCTCCTTTTCGTCCACCTTGATAATCAATGAAAAAGGGCTCACTACCTTTCATCATGATATTGCGAGATTGGAAATCCCTAAGCATAAAATATTCGCAATCTGCTTTTAGTAAGTAATCGGCAAGAGCATGAAAATCTTTTTCTAAAGCTTGTTCATCAAAACCAAAACCTGCGAGTTTTAAAAAGTAATATTTAAAAGTATTAAAATCCCAAAGCATAGATTGCTTGTCAAAAGCTGCTCTTGGGTAACAATCAGAATAATCTAAATCTTTGCCACCTTGAATTTGAACTATTGCTAATTTTTGCACGACCTTTTTATACATCTTCAAAAGATTCGCAGGAAAGCTATCTCCTTTTTGAAGTAGAAAACTATACAAAGTTGTTGCCCCTAAATCTTCTTGAATGTAAACCCCGTTTTCAAGATCTGTAGCATACAACTCCGGAATTGGAAGATCCTTTTTGTTCCAGTTTTTAGTGAAACTTACAAAGGCATTATTCTCCTTCGTATCAGAACCATAGGTCCCGATAGCAGCTTTGGTTTTTCCTTGAAGTCGATAATATATTCGATTGCTACCAGAAGGAGTCAAAGGTAATATTAGGTCAGCTGATTCGCCAGACCATTGTTCAAATAATTTTGCGAGAAGTTCTTTGTGATTAGAAGACATAGGAGTATGAATATTGAATATCCCTTCTTCAATATTAGTTATTGAAGAAGGGACTGTTCTTTATAAAATTGTCAAATTGAATATCCTAAGGTAGGAGCTTTTTCTTTATTAAGTTTTCAACTTAAGCCTCATTAATCGTAGTCCAAAGTAAATCTTTAAGCTCTTGCAAACCTTGTTGAGCAATTGCAGAAATGAAAATCGAAGTTACGTCTTTCGGTAACTCAGGCTTAAGTAATTCCTTTAACTCATCGTCAATCATATCACATTTTGTGATCGCCAGTATCTTTGGCTTATGAAGCAACTCCGGATTAAATAATTTCAATTCATTGAGTAGAATATCGTACTCTTTTTGAATACTTTCTGTATCGCAAGGAACCATGAAAAGTAAAACCGAATTTCGCTCAATATGTCTTAGAAATCGATGACCGATTCCTTTTCCTTCATGAGCTTTTTCAATGATACCAGGAATGTCTGCTATAATAAAAGATCGAGTATCTCTATATTTTACAATACCAAGATTTGGAACTAGTGTTGTAAATGCATAGCTCGCAATCTTAGGTTTTGCCGCAGTAACAACTGAGAGTAGGGTAGATTTACCTGCATTTGGAAAACCAACCAGACCAACATCAGCAAGAACTTTAAGCTCTAGAATTTTCCATTCTGTTGTTCCTTCTTCTCCCGGTTGTGCAAAACGAGGAGTTTGATTGGTAGAAGATTTAAAATGGTTGTTACCTTGACCACCTCGACCTCCGCTAGTTAAAATTACGGTTTCATCATGTTCCGTAATTTCAAATTCTACTTCTCCGGTCTCGGCATCTTTTGCGATGGTCCCTAAAGGAACTTCGAGGATGATGTCTTTACCGTTTGCCCCAGTCTTGAGGCTAGATCCTCCGTTTTCTCCACGAGCAGCAATGATGTGTTTTTGGTATTTTAAATGAAGTAGCGTCCATAGCTGCTTGTTACCTCTCAGGATAATGTGACCACCACGGCCACCATCTCCACCATCGGGACCGCCCTTAGCGGTAAGCCGACTACGATCTAAATGAGCAGAACCTGCTCCTCCTGCGCCTGATCGGCAACAGATTTTTACATAATCGACAAAATTCTGTAGAGCCATTTTTATTTAGAGGTGAGGAAATGAGGAACGAGGAGTGAGGAGGCATTCACCTCTCATTCCTGACTCCTCATTCCTGGATTTATAGTTCGTTACAAATTCTTTCAAATACTTCATCAAGGCTACCGATACCATCAACTTTTACTGATTTATCAAAGTTTTCGTAGTAATCGAAAACTGGAGTGGTATTTTGCTTGTAAACTTCGATTCTATTTTTTACCGTTTCAACATTCGCATCATCTGCTCGTCCTTCGATCTTTGCTCGTCCTTGTAGGCGATCGATGATTTCTTGATCATTTACATCTAGTGCAATAAGTTTATTGACACTGTTTCCAAGAGAGTTCATTAAAATGTCTAGTGCGTCAGCTTGAGGAGTTGTTCTTGGAAAGCCATCAAAAATAAATCCGTAGACATCCTGATTAGCAACCACTTGTTTTTTTAGCATTGCTATTGTTAGACTGTCAGGGACTAAGTTTCCTGCTGCGATATACTCTTTTGCTTTTTTGCCAAGAGGTGTATCGTTTTTCATTTCATATCGAAACATGTCGCCAGTAGAAATATGAAAGAAGTTATATTTTTCCACTAGCATTTTTGCTTGAGTTCCTTTTCCGGAGCCAGGAGGGCCAAATAGAATTAAGTTTACCATTTCACAGTAGTTTTGTAAGATTAAAACAATTATCTTTTTATGGTTTTGATTTGGTGCTGGCCCTCTTATTCGCTTAGAAAATTAGCGTACTATAGTAGGGCAGCAAGACCTTGTTTTTTCAATCTTTGCTTAACGAAGCAGCAAAAATAAGAATAAATAACCTAAGTTGCGATGAATGAGCGGAAAACTGAGATATTTTGAAAGAAAGGATGCTGCTGATCTTATTTCATACCAAATAATGTTTTTCATTTTTAAACAAAACCTTAATTAAATAGAGTTAAAAGCGTGAAATTAACGCTAAGCTCTTTATTTTTGAAATTTTATAAAAAGATCAGAATTGAAAATAATAATTTGGCTTTATTTTTAGACTTTTGACAGATTTAGAAGATTCAAGTTTCTTAGAACAAATCAATATTTAAAATCGAAAACACACACATATAGTAAATTATGTCACACCTCACAGAACAGAACATCGAACGCTTAGATGCTTTTTTTGAAAAATATGAAGGAAAAGAACTCGTTGCAGTTTTTGATATAGGAACCAAAGCGGGACGGATTTTAATTGCCCCAAAAGAAACCCCTTCGAAAAGTGAATGGAATGCCGGTTCGTTTTATAATGATGGACGAGCTTTCTTTTTAGGAAAAGAAGTAGATCCTTTTTTTAAAACAGTCGATATAGAAAACGGGGAAGCATTTGGAAATATCCTTGGTTTTATAAAATCATATAAAGAATACATTACTGGAAAAGGGGTTACAGAATCAGATATTACCGCTGTTGGAACTGCTGTCTTTCGGTGGTTGTCAAATCGACAAGAAGTTGCTGAAAAAATTAAAAATGAAACAGGTGTTCATTTAAATATTATTGAAGAAGAGAAAGAGTCCCTGATTTCCATGTATTCGATTGTTTATACTTACAATTTTTCTATGGGAGAAAAATTAGCTCCTCGGAAGTTTGAAGCGGATGATGCGATCTTACTAATTGATCAAGGAGGAGGATCGACTGAGGTGTCTTATTTCTTTCCTAAAGATGTAAATAAATTCGGAGTCTCCTCTATTGATGAATGTGGAACCGTCGCTTTACAAAAACTTTTTTACTCTATCAATTCAGATGATTTGGATAGCCGAACGGATCCAACGATGAATTACACTTCGATACCAAAACAGTTTGACCGACTCGATAAATTTGTAGATCAAACAATCGAAAAATGGCCGGGTTATCCTGAGCTTGCTCAAAAAAATATTATCGCCTATGCAATGGGTTCTGCTTTTGCAGATAGCTTGCCAAGGCCCGCTTGGTCAGAATCCAATCCGAAGAGAAAACGGAATAATTTCACGCAGCATAATATGGGACTTTCGAAAACAAGAATCATGGAGCTGACGGAAGAGTTTAGTGAAAAAATTGATTCCAATATTGAAGAGGTTTGTGATTTGTATAATCTTTTAGAAAAAAATAAAAACGCGATCACCAGAAAGATTGAAAGTGAATTGACGGTAAGTTATGGGTTACCAGTTTACCTTAAGTTGATGGAAAAATTTAACCTCCGAGATATTAGTTTTGGAGGCTTTGGATTGCGTTACGGTGTTTATATTTACCAACATGTTTTTAAAGGTAAAATTGAAGAGCTTGAAATAAAAAATCTAGAAGTCGATGAGGAAGAACGAGAGTCTATGGCTTGGGAAGCGATTCGGAAATATAATACAGCAATAGCTTATAAAGCTTATCTCGATAAATATCCGGAAGGTGCTTATGCATTTATTGCTGGAATTAATTTTGATAAACTGAATAAGTAATCCATTAATCAAGAAGTCAGGTGGTTTAATAATTATTAACGGCCTGACTTCTTGACCTGTTAACCACTTCTCTTTCTGTCATACTGGCTGAATATCAATAACTTACCAACCTTTTTTGTCATAATTTTTGTTTTGGAATGTTTATGGATGAGGTACTAATTCTTTGTACATTCAAAACTCATCGCCATGTTGAAATTCATCGAAAGTGTTAATAATATTCCTCAAGACGACAAACGGGATAGATCATCTGTTCAAGAACCTGTTGACGATTCTCATCTATTGGACGCTTATTCAAAAACAGTCGTTCAGGTCGCTAATGAAGTGAGCGATGCAGTCGTTCAGATCAAAGTCAAAACTCATAAAGCAAAGATTGTAAAAGGTAAAAAACGACCTCCGTTTAGTTCGGGGTCAGGCTTTATTATTTCAACAGATGGTTACATTGTTACCAATAGTCATGTGATTAATGATGCTAAAAAAATCGAAGTGGTTTTGCAAGATGGTCGCATTTTAGTTGGAGGTATTATTGGTGATGACCCGGCAACGGATATTGCGGTAATACAAATAGATGCGAACAATTTGACACCGATAAAATTTGGCGATTCCGATCAATTACAAGTTGGTCAATTAGCCATTGCCATAGGGAATCCATATGGATTTCAATATTCATTAACAGCAGGAGTAGTCAGTGCAATGGGGCGAACATTACGTTCTGAATCTGGTCGATTAATCGATGATGTAATTCAAACTGATGCTGCTTTAAATCCGGGGAATTCTGGAGGCCCCTTGGTAGATTCTCATGGACGAGTTATTGGAGTGAATACGGCGGTAATATTGCCAGCCCAAGGATTATGTTTTGCGGTTGCATCTAATTTGGCTCGGTATATTGTTGGTAAATTAATTATTGAAGGAAAAGTTCGTCGAGGTTATATTGGGATAGCGGGACAGGTTGTTCGCTTTAATGCGAATGTGATTAAACGGTATCAATTGAAAGTTAAATCTGGAATTCACGTTCAGGATTTGGAAGAAGGAAGTCCTTCGGGAAATTCCGATTTGAAAAGCGGGGATATCATCGTTGGGTTTGAAGAACAGTTGGTTCATTCTATTGATGATTTGCATAAATATCTTGATGAGTCTACGATTGATCGTTTGGTTAATCTGAAAGTGCTCAGAGGTGGAAAGGTAATTCCTGTTGAAATTACGCCTATTGAATTGTAAGTAGACCAAAAGAATTATTTTAACCTGAGCGTAAACGGTATTAGGTGGTTCGGCATTAGAAGCGCCCGAAAACCTAATACCGAATGCCGATTTTTTATAGCAGATTAAAAAATAACGATACTTTAAACTCTTATTAGTATTCGTGAAAATTAATGATCTTCCAAAGCCTACGGACGATCGAGTGTGTCCATTTTCTCATTACACCATTTTAAAAAATCAAATTGTTCGAACAAGATATTTTGAGTAGGATCTTGTTTGATTTTTTCTAGGTTAGTTTTTAAGGTAGTGTATATCTTATTGTTTTTTGAAGAGTTGGGATCTTTTATGATTTTTTTGAAAAATCGAATAAAGGTCTGATCAAGTGTGGTCAATTTTTTTCTCTTCCGAAGTATCTTATAAGTAGAGTTGATCTCGTGAGATAGGAGGTTAGAATAGTTTAATTCAAAATAAATAATCAAGGAAAACAATTTGACCATGTTCAAGCTCACTTCAATGGTTACTTTTTTATACCATAGATTGATCCACTGTTGAGCTTTAGTAAACTGCTTAGTTTCAATACCTGCTCTGATAAGAAGTACAATCAAGTGATCTATCTCGGTATCTCCAAATTTATCTGAATTTTTATCAATATAATCGTGAATCTCTTCAAGGAGTGTTTTTGCAGCAGAATGGTTTTCTGTTTTATGGTATAATTCTAAGATCCGAGCATACTTGATATAGTAGATGTATGCGGAATCAATATCTTTTTCTCCTGATAATGAAGTTAGTTTTTCTAAACCTAGCATGAAGCTGGGTTCGTCTTTTATTTTAGCAGAGAGATACATGAAATTACTTAGCAAAGGAAGCTTCTGGTTCTTTTTGAATAAGAATTCATTTTCTTCATAAAACTTAAGATATTCCTTATAATCGTTTTGGCTCTTTTTGAAATCCCTAAGTAGGTAGGCGGCGATACAATTGATGTAATGCCATACTTCCTGTCCTTTGAGGCTTTTGACTTTTTCTTTGCTGGTCAAAAGAGGATTGTTGAAAATATGTGGAAACTTAGAAGGTTCACTAACATGAGGCATAAAAACGTATTGCAGTTCTCTAGCTTGTGCTTTTAATAAACGCAATTCGATAAGGCTTTGAATCTTCTCTGTAATTTCCTCCCTTTCCTTTTTCAACGTTTCTAATTGTTGGACATAGTTTAAGATACCATGATTGAAAAGGATTTCTTCTTCCATTTGAATCAGCTGGAGGATGATGGTAAACTCCTCGTATTTATAAGCTAAGTCCTTGGCTTTTTTTAAAATTTTTGTCGCTTTTTTTCGAAACCCCTTTTCAGATAAGATACTGATGTAAGAGATCAGTCGCAGTAGCTTCTTATTGTTAGAAGCGTTTGAATGAAAATTGATTAAACTGTTGAGTATTTGTTCGAGTAAGTAATGTTTCTCAGATGACAAGTACTTTATAAAAGTCTCTCCTTTAAAATGTGCTTTTAAAGCTTCCTCACTGTATTTTTTTTGCTTTTCGAGGTAGTTGTAAATTTTCAAATAGTTCTTGTCCTGAGACTGATTATGCAGTTGAGCATGCCTTTTAAAATAGGCCTTTTCTCTTAATGTAAGAGAACGGACAAAATCGAAGATTAGATCACTCATGATGACTTCCTTAAAAAATGATATAAATAATGTCCTAAGGTAGACAAATTAATAACTTTTCACTATATTTGGATTCCTCAAAATTCTATTTATGGGTCAAAAAAATGTCCTTAAAATAGATAATTTTGAGAAGACGACAATTTCACGTATTAAAATCTCAATTTTTATAAATTTTAAAAACTTAATGTGAGTATGAAAAAAATTATACTTTTAGCCGCCTTGTTTGTTGTTTCTTTCTCTGCGCAAGCACAAATTCCAGATGGAAGTACAGCTCCTGATTTCACTGCAACTGACCTTAATGGTGTTGAATGGAATCTTTATGATATTTTAGATTCAGGAAAATCAGTTATCCTTGATGTCTCTGCAACATGGTGTGGACCTTGTTGGTCTTACCACAATGCTGGAAACTTAGAAACGGTATGGACTACTTATGGTCCTGACGGAACAGACGAAATGTTTGTTTTTATGATTGAAGGTGATGCTGCTACTACTATAGCTGATCTTGAAGGTACTGGTGGAAATACTTTAGGTGATTGGACTGAAGGTATTGAGTATCCAATTATTGATAGCGATGCTATCGCAAGCGCTTACCAAATTTCTTACTACCCAACTTTATTTTTAGTTTGTCCTGATAAGACAGTTACTGAAATTGGACAAGCTTCTGTTGCTGAGTTCTATACAGGTCATGGAGATTGCCCAGCTTGGATTAGTGGTATGAATAATGTTGCTGCTGGATCTTACGCAGGAACAGGTTCTGTTACTTGTGGAGAAGATGCTGTAATTACTCCAAAATTAACTATTCAAAACTTAGGTGAGCTTAACTTGACTTCTTGTACTGTTGCTATGTCTGTTGATGGTGTAGCTACTGAATCAGTAGATTGGACAGGTGACTTAGCTACTACTGAGCAAGAAGACGTAACTTTTTCTGATATTACTGTTTCAAGTTCTGCTGAATTAACTTTTGCAATTACACTTCCTAATGGAGAAGCTGATGATAGCGAAGCTAACAACGTTCTTGTTGAAGTTCTTGGTAGCCAGCGTGCTGGTGTTGAAGTAACTTTCTCAATCACTACTGACTTCTGGCCAGAAGAGATTTCTTGG
>CAKZTD010000082.1 GCA_937921595.1 uncultured Saprospiraceae bacterium | reverse complement strand
AAAACCAATGATGCGTTAAGAGCATCAAACAATGTACTGAAAGCAGAGATGGGATCTTTGAGTAGTAGGATGAGAGCTTTGGAAGAAGTGTTCAATGCTACTGGAAGTAACTAAGTGTTTTTTGTAAATCGTCAAGTAATCAAGAAGGGTTAAGAGGTCAACAACTAGGTGGCTCTAAATTCTTCTTGATTTTTAAGGTACTGTTCATTCCAAATCTTAGATTCTGATCTTTAGGGACAAAAAAATGAAAGAAGTATATCCTTAAAAAAATGTTAAAATTGATACTTCCGGATAAATTATTAGTCTAAAAAGCATAAATCTTAAACAGGTTCTTAATTTTAAAACTAAAAAATCCGGACATGAAAAAATTAATATTAGCATTACTAACATTGAGTATTAGCTTGTCAACATTAACAGCCCAAACAGTAGATTCACTTGTAACTCAAGTAGATATGCCTGTAAATGTAGAACAAATGGAAGCTGAAATGGCTGAAAAAGCTGCTGCAATGGAAGCAGCAAAAGAGGCAAAAGTTGCTGCAATGAAGGCGGAGAAAGAAGCGAAAACAGCTGCAAAGAAGGCTGAAAAGGAAGCAAAAGAAGCAACAAGGCAAGCGGAAAAAGAAAAAAAGGAGCGAGTAAAAGCAGAAAAGGCGGAGGCTAAAGCTATGAAGGCAGAGGCAAAAGCTGCAAAAGCAGAAGCTAAGGCTGCTAAAAAATTAGCCAAAGAAGAAAAGAAAGCAGCTAAGGCGATAAAGAAAGCAGAACGAGCAGAGAAAAAAGCTCTTAAGAAAGCAGCAAAAGAAGCGAAAGCTCAAAAGAAAGCAGAGAAAAAAGCAGAACGAGCAGCTAAAAAAGCTGAGAAAGCTGCCATTAAAGCAGAAAAAGCAGAAGCTAAAATAGATAAGCAAATTCGTAAAGCTGATAAGCAGGCTGCTAAAGCAGAACAAAAAGCTCGTAAAGCGGAGCGAGAAGCTGCTAAAGCAAAGAAGAAAAATAACTAAGCATTCTTGCTTGTTTAGTAAAATGGCTCTTTTGATATGGATCGGAAGAGTCATTTTTTATTAGAGCGAGCGAAGCGAACGAAGGCGATGGATTCGATCACCTCGTTAGTTTCTTTCAGCGAAAAGAAATACATAAGTAATAAAGGACAGACGTCCTCCTTTTCTTAGCGTCTCCGCCACTCAAGAACTCGTTCGACAATCCGATACACTCAAAAAGGAAAATGCCGAGCTAAAGTCAAAAGTCACCAATGTCAATGATGTTTTAAAAACCCTTAGTGCAAAGGTCGAATCCTTAGAGCAAACCTTTGAAATGACAGGCCAAAAGTAAATTAGTTTAAATTAGAAAATTATCAATCCCATCTCAATCAAAAGAATTCCTGTCTTCCTTTTGGGGGGATATTATTTTCTAAACCCAACGAATAGGCATGTTATTTTTTCTTTGTCTAGGCCGAATAATAGAATCTACAATGTTCTAAGCTCACTTCCCGTCTCAAATAACTATTCAAATGTTGCAAAATGCTGTTTTAGCCTCAAAAGGACAAGCTTCCTTCTTTTTGTTATATTAAAAAAATATATATTGTGTTTGTACTTAGAACAGATTCTAAATAAATACAATGCTCCGACTTCTCATTACTATAATATTACTCCAGGCCACCGCTTTGCTCTTTTCGCAGCAATCCTATAACATCAAGGTCAATTCATACAATCTCGAAGATGGGCTTTCTCATAATCAGATACGTTGGTTACATAAAGATAGCCGTGGGATGATGTGGATAGGTACCGCCAACGGAATCAATCGTTATGATGGAAAATCATTTAAGCTGGCTGCGGAGCTTAATTTTTTTAAAGTTGGTAACCGAAAAATATTAGAAGATCATGAAGGAGATCTTTGGCTAAGAACAAATTATCCAAAGGATATTTTAGTGTTTTTTAATACCCGAACAGAGCGAGTCAAAAGCTTCGAAGAAAAGTTTGGTGATCAATGCCCATTCTCAGAGACAAGTTATTCTGATGCCATCATGCTGGGAGACAGTACAATGATTGTCAAAACAAAAGACCAGAAATTAATCAGCTATGATACTCATAAAAAATTTAGGTCCTTTAATGTTGACTTGGATTCCATACGAGGAATGATCAGTATACCTAATGCTCCAGATTTTTGGTTAGAAAGCCCTGCTCCTCAAGATAAAACGAAGAGTGTCTTTAATTTTTTCAAGCATCAGCTGGACAATACCTATAAAAAGCAAGTATCGCTCGCCATTAAAAATACAGAGCGGAACATTTGGACGACAAAAGATCAGGGTTTATTATTTTGGAATAAAGAGGATCATCAACAAAGCTATACTGTCCTAGATACCAAAGGCAGGCAAAGTACTTTTCCTTTTCCTCACCGGGTTTCTGACGCTTATTTTCCAAGTATTGCCTATGATGAAAAGCAGGATAATTTTTTAATGCTATTGGATGGCCAAGTCAGTGTGATGCCCAGAGGAGACACGACAGGCATTTTTACCTCAAATGTATATAATGATCTCATCGCAAAACAAGTTAATTTTGAATTCTACAAAGACAACATCTTTTGGATTGGTGGTTTTTATGGCCTAACAGAAGTGGGTATAAAATCGAGCCCATTCAAAAGAACCGATTACCACGATCCTGAGTTTTTTACTCGACCAGAATTTAGGAGTGTTCGATTTGTTGATAATCATTTTGAACATTTAAAATCCAACTGGCCAGTCCACCTTCGTAGACATTATACTGATTCTTGGACCAGCTATAAAGATGAAAATGGTCGACATTGGTTTGGAAATTTTTTCGGAATTTCTTACCTCGATCCCGGAGCGAAAAAAGTCGAAATACTAAAAACAGATACGACTGCTTTCAAAGAAGCAACAGGAAGAGTATATCAATTTTATAAAGATCAAGATGGACAGCATTGGGTACTTTCAGATAATGGGATTTATCAGTTGGATATTGAAAAGAAAAGTCTCACGGAAAGATATGCATCAGATGATTCCCTCCATTATCTCCCTTCGAAAGATATGCGACACATGTATCAAGATCAGGAGGGAATCTTTTGGATCGGTACATTCAACGGCTTGATGCGTTGGGATAAAAAAAACAATCAACATCGGTTGTTTACCACCAAAGATGGTTTATCCAATAATCACATCATGGCGGTCTATGAAGATGATTTTGGTTTTCTCTGGATGAGCAGCGATAATGGTCTCATGCAATTCGAAAAAAGCACGGAAAGAGTAAAAGTATATTTGCCCGAAGACGGCATCACTCATCGGGAGTTCAATAGAGCCGCACATTTAAAAGACTCCTTGGGCAACCTCTATTTCGGCAGCCTCAATGGAGTCACTCATTTCCACCCAAAAGATTTTGTAGATTTTAAAGATGAACAGCATAATATTCCTTTATTATTGATGGATTGTGTATTATTCTCAGAAGAAAAGGAAGCTTTGGAAGATAAGATGGCTACGTTTTTAAAAAATAAAAAAATAGTCATGCGACCTGGAGATCGATATTTGAAACTCCAATTTGCTTTACTTGATTATTCCAATCCCAACAGCGTTCAATATGTCTTTGATATCGACGGCGAAACCTGGAATGCCGGAAAAGAAAGTACACTCAATATTAGTGGTTTACCATACGGTAAGCATACCTTAACGGTTCGAGGTCGAGCGGGAAATGGCCTTTTTTCAAAACAAGAATTAAGCATCCCAATCGAAGTACTCAAGCCTTTTTATTTGCAATGGTGGTTCATACTATTAAGCGGATTATTTTTATTATTCGCTGCGATTGTAATCCAGGAAATCCGGACCCGAGTCTTGATCCAAAGACAGCAAGAATTGGAACTCACTGTTGTCGAAAGAACCCAAACGATTCAGTCTCAAGCGGAAGAGTTACGCCAATTAGATAAATCTAAATCTAGATTCTTAGCCAATATTTCTCACGAGTTTCGAACGCCGCTTACCTTGATTCTAAATACGCTGGATCAGAAAGCTATAGACAAAATTACGAAGGCTGATCAAGCCGATAGAAAACTAAATTTCTCTGAAATTGAAGTAGATATCATGGGGCGTAATGCTCGAAGATTATCCCAGCTCATTGAGCAATTATTGGATTTGTCTACCCTTGAAGCTGGGAAGATGAAACTTAAGGAGAGCGCAGGCGATTTTCAATTTTATATAAAAGAACTAGTAAGGTCTTTTGAACTTCTGGCAAAAAATAAAAATATAGAAATATCTTTTAATGCTAATTTAGCAAATCCTAATTTGAACTTCGATCGAGACAAATTGGATAAAATCATTTATAATCTATTGTCGAATGCGGTTAAGTTTACACCAGCCAATGGAAGGATTAAGGTCAGCTTGATTCAAAATCAAAAAGATACCATCATCGAAGTTCAGGATTCCGGAGTTGGAATTACTAAAGTAGATCAGGTTCGAATTTTTGATCGTTTTTATCAGGTCAATCAAACCGATGATTATACACACGAAGGAACAGGATTGGGGCTAGCATTAGTAAAAGAATTGGTTGACATTCACCAGGGAAGTATTCAACTCGAAAGCAAAATAGGAGAGGGGACTTATTTTAAAATTGCTCTTCCATTAAGCATCGCTCCAATATTAGAAAACGCAAATGACCCAGGGATTGAAGTTTCAAATTTTGATCAAGCAATAGATCAGCCGTCTCATATAAAAATAGGAGAAGACACCATACTTTCAGAAAAAGAAGATCATCCAATTCTTTTGGTGATCGAGGATAATGAAGACTTGCTTTATCATCATCAAAAAATGTTTGCTAGTCAATATCAGCTAATCACCGCAACTGATGGAATCATTGGCCTAGAAAAAGCATTCGAGCATATCCCCGATTTAATCATCTGCGATGTCATGATGCCCGGAAAAAATGGCTACGAAGTTTGCGAACAATTAAAATCAGATGAACGAACCAATCATATCCCAATCGTCCTCTTAACAGCCAAAGTAGGACAAGAAGAAAAAATAAACGGTCTAAGCGTAGGTGCCAATGAATACCTCACCAAACCATATAGTCAAAATGAACTAGCTCTTCGGCTAAATAACCTATTGGCTCAGCAAAGAAGTTATCAAAAAGAATTTCTTACCAATCAAGAAATCGAAACACCTGCCATCGAAATCATTACTCCGGAGCAAGTCTTCGTGAAAAAATGTACGGAAGTCATCGAAGAGAACCTCAATAACTATAACTTTGGAGTAGAAGACTTCAGTGCCGCCTTAGGTATGTCTAGAGTAAATTTGTTTAGAAAACTCAAAGCCATCACCGGAATTACACCTTCCGTTTTCATCCGTACCCATCGCTTGGAAAAAGCCAAATCGCTGTTATTACAATCCGCCGGAAACGCTTCAGAAATTTCCTATATGGTTGGTTTCAATGAACCTAGTTATTTCTACAAATGCTTCAAAACTGAATACGGTATGACCGTTGGCCAATTCCTGGAATCCCAAATGACAGAGAAAGAATAAACTCGAGGAGCTCAACTAATTGAAAAATGTATCTTTTTTATATTCATCCATGATGCCAAAAGATTGGTGCATGGCCTTTTATTTTTTAATGAAAATCAAGTCAAAATTCGCTAAGAATTCTAAACTGTTTGAGCCAAAACAGTACTTAATAAAAAGAGATTAACTAAAGCAATTCCTAGTTAATTAGTAAGACGTGGACTCAAAGGCGAGTTTTTAGAATTAAGGATTTTGAACAGATTCTTGCGTTAAAAAAAGTATACAGCCTTGACTTTTTTGTTTCTTTTTCCGTCAAGGAAAAAAGAAACTTGATTTAAGAATTAAACAGTTTTTTACTTAAAAAAGTCCTAAAAACACACCCCCGTACGATTTTTCCATCCATTTGTAACCACAATACATACCCCTCGGAACAAAATTGGTCTCTCTATTTACAGAATTTATAAACCTCTAATTTTTAAAAACATTGTAAATAAGATGAAGAACCAACTGGTAACAATGATCACGGGAATGATGCTATTCATAGCATTAACAAGCAATGCCCAAACTTCCAATCTTAGTATTCAAGGTATCGTCAAAACCATCGAAGGCAATGCCGTAGAAAATGGCGAATATGACTTGACCTTCAAACTATATGATGTCGAAGTTGCCGGTACGGTACTCTGGGAAGAAACCATAGAAGATGTAAGAATTAACGGGGGAATCTATAGTGTAATTTTAGGAGCAGGTAGCACACCTTTAGATGTTCCTTTCAATGTCCCATACTATCTGGGCGTATCAGTAGATGGAGATATAGATTTATATCCCAGAGCTCGATTGACTTCTTCGCCTTATGCGCTTTCTCTGATTGGTGATGATAATATTTTCCCAAACTCTGGAAATGTTGGTGTCGGTGCTTCTGTTCCCGAGCATAAGTTGACAGTTCAAGAAGGCGACGGAATTCTAGGATTGAAAGCTATCGAAGATGCTAACAATACTGCTACCATTACCACAACTGCTGACGGAATGTCTTTCGATGCAGGTGGAACGGATAAGACCTATGCTTTTTCAAATGGTAAAATTCAAGCCACAGCTCATGAGTTATTGACGATTGAAGGAACCACGGATGCAAATCTTGTATTGACCAATTCAACTGGTAGTGCAAGTTTAGGTTTTGATGCGGCGAATGGAGGTGATTTACAGTTGTCGAATCCAGTAGGAGGAATTACTTTGACTCCCATGACAAACCCTGTCGAAATCAATAAAAATGGGGAAGCCCTAAAGCTCATCGGAACAGATTCTAGCTTTATTTCTTTTTACCCACAAGGTACGAGTGCTACTATGAATGCTAAAGTTGGATTTAATGACCCAGATAATCCAGAGCAATTTGGTATTACGACGAATGGCGGTAATATGGTCATCGACACCAAAGGAGGACACTTAGTTGTCCCAAATGCAATGGAAGTTGGAGGCAATAGTATTATTGGGAAGTCATGGACTCAAGGTTATTCACGTCAAACTAATCATAGTGGTAATTGGCTTTCAATTGGAACTGGAAATCATAGCTGGAATTTTGGACTTGTAGTAAATGATCATGTACTTGCTTATGCCTTTTGGGCAAATTCTGACCAACGAATAAAAACGGATTTAAACCTGTCCAATCATCAAAAAGATTTGAATACTTTAAATCAAATCGAAGTTACAGATTATCGGCACGTTGATTTTCTTAATAATGGTGATGCTTCTAAAAAAGGATTGATTGCACAGCAAGTAAAAGCAGTATTTCCTGAAGCAGTTACTTTAAGAACTGAGCATATTCCAAATATTTATGCTTTTGCTACTCAGGTAAATGCGACAGATAAAATGGTCAAAGTTACTTTGGAAAAAGCGCATGGCTTGAAAGTAAATGATAATGTAAAAATTGTGATTCCAGAAGGAGAGGAAGACATGCTTGTACTTCAAGTGGAAAATGATTTTTCTTTTACCGTTTCTCCAAAAAATATAAAAATAAAAAAGGACGTATTCGTTTACGGAAAGGAAGTAGATGATTTCCACACCGTCGATTACGACCGAGTCTTCACACTCAACGTCTCTGCTACTCAAGAACTCGCTCGCAAAGTCGAAGCTCTGGAAAAAGAAAATGCTGAACTAAAGTCAAAGGTCACCAAGAGTGAAGATCTTTTAAAATCACTCAGCGCAAAGTTCGAAACCATTTCGCAAAATCTCGAAATGACTGGACATAACTAAACGTATATTTTTACCCTTTTTATAAAACGAAATGTAAACTTAAAATAATAAATCATGTCAAAGATATTAACAATCATTGCATTATTGGGAGCTGTATTTTTTACAGCAGAATTACAAGCTCAAACCTCCAACCTGAGTATTCAGGGAATACTCCGAGCCGCTGATGGAACAGCGGTTGAGGATGGTAGCTATCAAATTACTTTTAAATTATACCTACAAGCTAATACTGGTGAACCAATATGGGAAGAGATCATGGATAATGTACCCGTCAATGGTGGCGTTTACAGCGTTATTTTAGGTGCAGGAGGTACCCCTTTAACCGCAGCTTTTGACGAACCTTATTATTTAGGGGTCACGGTAGGCGATCCCGCAATTGGAATAGAGTTGACGCCAAGAGCTCGGCTAACTTCTTCGCCTTATGCACTTTCGCTCATTGGCGATGATAATATTTTTCCCAACTCTGGTAATGTTGGCGTTGGAGCTGCTGATCCACAAAATAAATTAACCGTACAAAGAGGTGACGGATTTTTAGGCTTAGAAGCCGTCGAGGATGCAAATAATACAGCGATCATTACCTCCAAAGCAGATGGCTTAGAATTCTCCACAGAAGGGGCAAGCAATGCTTATTATTTCGCAGGTGAAGTGACCGAGGTCATGCGCATCAAAAAAGATGGCAAGGTCGGTATCGGTACAGATGATCCTCAAAATACCTTACACATCGTAGGCGACAACGAACAAGTCAAAGTGGAAGGAACAGATAATGCGAATATCGTTTTTACGAAAACTTCAGGAAGTGCCACTTTGGGTTTTGATGCGGCTGGTGGAGATGATTTGAAATTGTCGAATCCACTAGGTGCGACGAAGATTGAAGGAAGTAACATCACCTTGAATACTTCAAGTGGTACCGCTACTATTGAAGGAAATACCGTGATTAATGGAACTGTTGAAGTGACAAAAGAAGGCGAAGCCCTTAAGTTGGCTGGTACAACGAATAATACCCAATTGGCTTTCTATCCTACGGGGATTGCAGGAGGCAAAACAGCGGATGTTGGTGTAGCGTCAAATGGTGAGCTTTTGGTTAATTCAACTAATTCAAATATCGTAATTAGTCCTGGTGCTGGAAAAAGAGTTAGAACCATTGGGATGCTTCATGCAAGTAGTAATGAATACCATTATACTAGTCAGAATAATCATATTTTGGAACATTATACTAGTTCTTCTTATGCTATTAGACAAAATGCTCGACATTATCATCTTTCCATTTATGCCGATAACGGAGTCCGTGCTGATCACTTCGTAATATCTTCAGATAAAAGAATCAAAAAAGATTTAAGCTTGAGTAATGGTCAGAAAGATTTATTGACCTTATCAAAAATTGAAGTGACAGACTATCGCCATATAGATGAAGTAGCCAATGGTGCAGCAATGAGAAAAGGAGTCATTGCTCAGCAAGTGGACGCTGTATTTCCAGAAGCTATCTCTAAGGGGCCTGACTTTATTCCTAATGTTTATGAAGCTCCAACTGCGCTTAGTTTGGAAAATGGAAACCTTAAGGTTCGGCTAAGTAAAAATCATGACTTTGAAGTCGGAGATAAAATTAAGGTAGGTACACTTAATGGAAGTCAGGAAGTGCTCGTTTCTAGTATCATTTCTCCTCAAGAATTTAGTATTGATAACTGGGAAGGAAGTGATAATGAAAAAGAGCTTTTTATCGTCGGAAAAGAAATCGATGATTTTCACACAGTAGATTACGATAGGATTTTTACTCTCAACGTCTCCGCTACTCAAGAGCTCGCTCGCAAAGTCGAAGCACTTGAAAAAGAAAATGCTCGATTGAAATCTACTAATGCTGATTCTAAGAAAAGTAATGATGCGTTAAAAGCAGAAGTAAGATCAATGAATGCTAGATTGGAATCGATAGAGTCAATGTTTAGTTCGACCGGAAGTAACTAGCGAACCCCTAATGAAAATTGGCCAAAGCGTATTTTTACATATGCTTTGGCCAATTATGAAATATCCGAGAAGGATATATTTTAATAAGTGTATTTTTTACTCTTTAAAAAACTTAAAATTACTCTGCCCCGAATTGCTTTGCAAGCTAGCAATATAGATTCCAGATTCTTCCAAAATCCCTTCTAAGGAAACAGTCATTGAATGTTGACCCGATTGAAAATATTGAGTCCGAATTCGATGAACCACCCTTCCTGTAATATCGTAAATGACAAGATTCAAATCTGAAGATTCAAGTAATTCAAAAGAGAGTTCAAAATGATTAGAAACTGGATTCGGAGATAACTTTGCAGCCTGAACCAGAGTACGACCTACTTCATAACTACTCGTAACCATGCCATCTAAATCATCAAAATAACTCTGAGGCTGTACATTGGATGTGATATTATTCATAAACGCAAAAGTTCGGATGGCCTGATGATCTTCTATAAGATCCATCGTAGCAGGGTCGAAGGCGTCAGTTCCAAGATACGTTTGATAATAAAACGCACTGGTATCATTGTTGGGACTTTCTGATACTTCTACTAAAACTCCAGGAGGAGCTTCTGCACGAATAATCATTTCCACTGCATCATCAGCTACTAAGCCATTGATAACTTCTGCCACATACCCATTCCAATCCGGGAGCGCAGGTTGACTACCATCCCAGGCAGCATCTGCAGGAGACGTTTGTTCAAATGGAATAAAATTCGGATACACATCATTGGTACCTTGATAAACGATCGCGATGTAAGTGACATAAGTGAACACATCGGTCTCAGAAGACAGACCACAAGAACAAAAAGTGTTAGGTGCTTCAGTCTCTAGTTTTAAATTCCCAATTCTAATTTCTACCTCAGAAAAATCACTGGTATAATTAATTTCTAAAGTAGCAATTGTATCTGGATCGACACAAGCTTCTGCCGTTTGACTATAAAATGAAAATAATAAAAACAGTGAGAAAGTAAATAAAGTAGGAAGACTTGAAGAAAAGGGGTAAAATTTCTTAATCATAACTTTTAATTTTTTTTATAAAAAAGGGTTATCTATTGTTAAATCCTTTCAAGGGACAAAACGCTGCAAGTAAAACAAGGTATTATGTGCGAAGTTCCTCTTTTACTATTAATTCTTTTTTTCAAGCTTAAAATTTATCTTTGGAGGGACCAACATTTTATAATGACCTCCTCTTTTATTAAGATCATATTTTTATCTCTAATCTGCTGTTGCACAAGCTCGACAGCCGCGTGGTCATTTAATCAAATCCCTGAGGAGCTTGCAGCACAATTAGATACCTTAGAAGGGCGTCAACGGCTTAGCGTTTGGCATCGTTGGTTTAATAATCTTTCGGGGAGTGATAATCCAGAAGAACGAATAAATACTATCCCGATTGCTGTGGATGACGTATCAAAATTTTATCCCGCGGATTCGACTCTTCTTTTTCATTTTGATATCCTCTATTCAATTGCCTATTCGATAAATAATGTGGTCTATTTTAAAGAAAATAATGAAGTGTTCGAAGATATAAAAGGCTTGTTAGTTGAACTTAAAAAACTAGGCCCCCAATATGTTGTAGGACCGGAGATTAGATGGGCCGGTGTTTATGCTTTGAAACTGAAGTATATGGGGCAAAAAGAAATGGCTTTGGAATATTATAAAAAAGCTTGCGATGAAGCGGAGGAAAACAACCTATATAATTTGGCATTTAACGCCTATATTTCTTATGGTGATATATTAGCAGGAGATGAAGATACGATCTTAAACCAACAGGCACTTCATGCTTATGAGAAAGCGGAATTTTATCTTAATAAAATGGGGAATGTTAACCTTAAGTCAAGGATTCATTTTTATTGGGGAAAAGCATTGATGCAAGATGACCTGGAATTGTATGAGGATGCACAAAAAACTTTTGAACTTTATCTTGATAGTTTAGCATCATTTCCTGAGGATTGGGAGCTTACCTATAAAGCAGATTATGCTGATCTTTTGAGTAAAGCTGGACAGTTTGAAAAAGCCATTAATATTTCCAATGAAATAAAACCTAGAATTCCTTCAGGATCAGATCCCTTTACCCGAATGTACTTTCTCGAAGAATATACTTATGTATTGGCTATGACCGGAGATATTGAGGAATCTATTTTTTTGCACAAAGAATATAAAGACCTCATTCGGGAAGACAATGTAGGCTTAGGTGATGAAGAATTGCTCATGTGGCATACTAAGCATGATCGGGATATAAAACAAGCAGAACTAGAAGAATTACAATTAGCAGCAGCAGTCAATCAAGCATCTTTTATAAGTAAAATTGCAGTAATTGGAGCTTTATTAGTTCTGGGTATTACCACCCTTTTATTCTTTTTGTATAAAAATAGAAGTAAACAAAAACAACTGTCACTGGAACTTGAATCCGGACAAGCGATTACAAGTAATCGAGATCGATTATTTTCTTCCATCACTCATGATATTCGAACACCTTTAGCTTTGATGCTTGCACCGCTTGATCGAGCAGAAGGAAAAACGCAAGACCCCAAAATTATTGCTGACCTTAAGTTGGCACAGAAAAGTGGGACTCAATTAATGAAAATATTTACTCAGATTTTGGATTGGAATAAAGTAGAAACGAATGTTCTACAATTAAATCCTCAAATAGGAGATTTGGATATTTCCTTAAATGCGTGGTTGCAAAATTTAGAGCAAGAAGCGATTGAGAAAGAAGTAGATTTTAAAAAAGATATCAATATCGACAAAGCACAATTTAGACTCGATTTTGATAAACTTGAAAAAATAATAAGCTACACTTTTGACCACAGTTTAAAATATTGTAAATCAGGAAATAAAATTTACGCCGAAGCTCAAATCATAGATCGGAAAAACTTAAAATTAATTATATCTGATACTGGAATAATTCCTGCTCAATTTAAAGAAACAGATATTGTTGATCGATTTTTTAAAAGAGAAAATACGCCATCAGAAGAAGGACTCGGACTTGGACTTACAATCGTCAGAGATATGACTGATTTAATGGATGGAGATTTAAAGTTTTATACGGATACTAACCAAAAAAATACTTTTGAAATTTTTATCCCCATAGAATTTGTTGCAGATAGAAATACAAAGACGAATAGTACAACTCAACTGAAATCTGATGACCTTCCTACTTTGTTGATTATTGAAGACGAGCCGGATCTACTTCGGTTTTTAGCATCAGCATTAAGTAATAAATTTAATGTTGAAAAGGCTAGTTCAGCAACCAATGGCTTTATCGTCGCAGAACGTGAATTACCGGATATTATCATTACCGATTGGAATCTCCCAGATAATAATGGTGATTGGCTAATCCAAAAAATAAAAAGCAATGATTTACTTACACATACTCCAATAATGGTGCTGACCGCTAATGATAATGATGAAAATAAACGAATGGCTTTTGAAACTGGAGCAATCGCTTGGATGAGTAAACCTTTTCAAATAAAAAACTTATCACGCCAATTAGAAACCATTTTAGAACAACAGGAAAGATCTCGGAGCTATTGGAAGACAGTCAAAATAACTAAACACTTAGAAACGAAAACTGAAACTCAAGGAGTCGAAGAAGAAATGGATCCCTTTATTAAAAAGGTTTTTGAAAATTTAAATAAAAACTATAAAGATGAAAAATTTTCTGTTGATCAACTGGCAGAAGAACTTTCTATCAACCGCACTCAATTATATCGAAAGACAAAAAAAATATTGGATAAAACACCTAGTAATTTGATTAAAGATTTTAGGTTAGAAAAATCAAAAGACTATTTAAAAAATACCGAAATGACAATTGCGGAAATTGCCTCTGCAGTAGGTTTTTCCAGCCCCAATTATTTTAGTTCCGTTTATAAAAAAGAATTCGGAATCAACCCATCCGAAGAAAAGAAATAACCTGGTTTTAGAAAATGAATTGAGTAAAAGATAAAAAGTAATAAATCTAAAGATTAGCTGCCTCTGCGGGGTGGGAATGATAAAATAGGTAGGAGCGGGTGACTGCCTGAGTGTTGAGTCTTTATTTGAACTAGCTTTTTTGTTTCTTTTTCAGCAATGGAAAAAGTAAGAGAAAAATAAAAGATAATCGATTAGATTTAATCTGGAATTCAGTTAAAAAATGAATAGACCATTCAAAATATTCCTCCTTCTTTTCGCTATTTTATGGCCTGTCTTTTCTATGGCCAATGGAAATATCCCTACACAATTAAAAACCAAATTAGAACAAACAAAAGGAAAAGAAAAGCTACAAGTATGGGAAGAATGGTATGCCCCTTATTTTTATAAAGAACCTAAATTGTGGAGGATAAACCTTGACGAAGCATGTGCCACGGCACAAGAGGTTTTGTCAAAAGACGATGCGATAAGATGGTGTATGGATTTACATTTGAATCTCCAGGAAAAATATTTTCTAATTGGTTCGCGTAACAGATCAAACGATGTACTTAATAAAGCAAAAATATTAATTGAGAAAAATACTCCAGAAACTTTATTAAAAAAAGAGCTGCTAAAAAGCTGGCTAATTGCTAAAGGAGGGCATGAATTTTTAAAGTATGAAAAAACAGACAGTGCAAGTGTATACTTTGAACAAGCTTTAAATATCAATGCAGGAATCGAAGATGGCAAATTAAATTTTCGACTTTATAAAGAAGGGTTAGAAATGTTTCTTGCTTCCGAAAAATATTCAAACGCTCAAAGTTTTATCAAAAAAATAAAAGAAAGCCAATGGGATTTGTCAGAATTAGAACAATTAGAAATAGATTTTTTAGAACTTTCTGTCAAAAACAACCTCCGTCTTCAAGAAGTAACAGAAGAAGATTATTTATTATTATTGGCTTCTCCCGTTTCTAGAGACTCTTTGCTTGATCTAAAGATTCACTTAGGCCAAGCTTCCTATCTTTATCTCAACAATCAATTTGAAAAAGCAGAAATTTTATTATTGAAAATAGATAAAGAATTAAAAAAGTTTAATATCTATTTATTGCGAGAGTCGTATCACAAAACGTATGCAAGAGTCCTCAGCAAAATGGGGAGATTGAAAGATTCCAGAAAACAGATTAGCCTTTTAAGGACGGTGATTCTGGACGAAGGGAGTAGAGAAACGACACAAATAGTTAAAGAACAAAAAGATGCTTTTGAAACCAGTCAGAAAATCAAGCAAATCAATATCGCAAAGAAAGAAAAAGAATTACGTCAAGCCAGTTACATAAAACAAATTGCTTACCTCATTGGAATTGGTAGTTTTCCGATTGGTCTCTTGCTTTTTATGTTTGTAAAAAATAAGAGCAAAAGACAAGAATTAGCATTGCTTAAAAAACGGGATGAGGCAATTAATGTTGATCGCAGGCGACTATTTTCTTCCATCTCTGCGGAAATAAAAAAACCTTTGGACATGATGATAGCCCCAATGGAAAGAGCCGTTAAATCGATTGGAGATAAGGAAGCGATAGGTGACATTCAATTAGCACAACGAAATGGCCAGCGACTAATGGAGTTGATTGATCAGATTCAAGATTGGAATAATCTTGAAACAAGAGTGCTTAAGATTAATCTAGAAAAAGGCCTGCTATTCGAAAAACTAAATAACATCACCCAGCGTTTTGCGGCGCAAGCTGAAGACAAAGGTTTGGTTTTCGAATCAATCCTGAATATCGAAAAGACGAACTATGAAATGGATTTTGAAAAAGTGAATCGCATTATATCCAATCTGCTCAGCAATGCAGTGAAATTTTGTGAGCCACTTCAGAAAGTTGAATTCTTAGTAGACGAAATCAATAATGGATCTGATCTGAAATTTACAATCCAAGATAATGGCCCAGGAATTTCAAGGGATGATCAAACAAAATTATTCGATCAACATTTTCAAGGAGAACAAGGACAAATCAAAGGAGGTACGGGGATTGGTCTTGCTACAGTAAAAGAAATGGTGGAATTAATGAAAGGCAAGATTTCCTTTGAGTCGAGCTTAGGAAAAGGAACCTCCTTTTATGTTGAGATACCTACCCAAAAGATCAAATCAAGAGTCGCTATTTCGAAAATCCAACAACCTACATCGGATAAACCAATTCTCCTTTTGGTCGAAGATGAAGCGGATTTATTGAATTTTCTAAAATCAGAGCTTTCCAAAAAATACGAAATATTGATCGCTCAAAATACGGAAGAGGGTTTTGCGCTCGCAGAGCAACATATACCGGATTTGATTCTTAGCGATTGGAATTTACCGGATCATACAGGAGCTTGGCTTTGTAAGCAGATAAACCAAAATACCTTGACCAATCACATTCCGGTGATGATTTTGACTGGGCTTTCTAATGCAGGTCACCTCCAGGAGGTATTTGATGCAGGGGCGATTGCAAGAATGGAAAAGCCTTTTAAACTAGATGCGCTACTGTTTCAAATCAAAAATATTCTCCTTCAAGAGGAAAAAATCAAAATCCGGTGGGCTCAAACGGAGGAACAGCCAAACCTATCAGTTGATAAACCCCTTTCTTTTACAGAGCAAATACAGCAAATTATTCAGGAGAACCTGTCTGACGAGTATTTCACAGTAGAGAAAATGGCTGAAATACTGATGATAAGTCGGATTCAGCTATTTAGAAAATTAAAAAATACTACTGGAAAGAGCCCGAGTTTACTTTTAAAAGAAGCTCGATTTGAGAAATCAAGGTTCTTACTTCAAAGTACCGATCAAACTATTGCCGAAATTGCCTACTCTGTTGGATATTCTGATCCAAATAATTTTAGTACAGCCTATAAAAAGCATTTTAAGACCAGCCCTTCTGCTGAACGAAGCACTTAAATATTGACTTTTCTTTTCCTTTCTTTCCTTTTTCAAAAATATACTAAAAATGGCTTGTAACGAGGCCTTAGATTGGGGTAACATTTGCAAAGATGCTATCTTTTTTTGCATTTTTTTTATTAAAAAACAGCAAGGTAAATTATTGATTGTCAGGCAATTAGTAGTGTTGTAACAAGATTGGAGACTTTTGTAACCAGGCCAAAGGGAAAAATGCTCCACATACCCCCATATTTGTATCAACAACAACGACAAACACAACATTCAATACTTTATAACATATTCTTTTAAACCTTTAAAATACTATAACATGAAAAATTTAAACGACATCAAAAAGCACCTACACTTATTATCAAACAAACAATCAGAAATCTTAAGCGGAACAGAATTAAAGAGTGTAAAAGGAGGGTATAAAGGAGATCCACCACCATACATTGAAGCATAAGATTTTAAGGAGACCAAAAATTAACTAACAAACTAAAAAATAAATAAGATGAAAAATTTAAAAGAGATCAAAAATCAACTACGTCAAGTATCAAGTAAAACATCAGAAATCCTAAGAGATTCAGAATTAAAGAGTTTAAAAGGTGGTTACAAAGGCGATCCACCACCATACATTGACTAAGAATTAACGGAAATCAAAAATTAATTAACAAACTAAAAAAAATAATAAGATGAAAAATTTAAAAGAGATCAAAAATAACCTAGACCAATTATCAAGTAACAAATCAGAAATCCTAAGTACTTCCGTATTGAAGAGTGTAAAAGGAGGAACAGGTGATCCACCACCATACATTGAAGCATTTTAAAAATAGTCAAATAATCCTCAAAGTAAAAAAGCTTTAAAATGAAAGCTTTTCAAAACTTAAAAAGGCCCCAGTTCTGCTGGGGCTTTTTAAGTTTTGAACCAACTCTTTCCTCACAAGAAATGCCGCTTTGATCATTCTTCCCCGCTGATTTTCAACAAATCCGCTATAATTGCAACAAATCTACCTCAAAATATTGAAGCCCAAGGTTTTATAACTCGTATTATATGTTTTTACTATTTATCTAAAAACATTATCTTAGAGTACGCTTTAAAACCTCCTCTATGAATCGACGAATAGTCCTTTTGCTTGTACTTTTCTGCACTGGCTTTTCCTTTGCTCAGGCTCAAGTCAATCGAGTTACAAAATATACCTTAGAGGATGGTTTGTCACATCATCAAATAAACTGGGTGTTTCAGGACAGTAGAGGTGTAATGTGGATTGGAGCCATCAACGGGATTAATCGCTTTGATGGATCGGAGTTTAAATTAGTAGAAAAATGCGATTTCTATAATGTAATCGAAGTAAAGGTTTTTGAAGACAGAGATGGAGACCTTTGGATAATATCCGGTAAAGGCCATCAAAAGCCGATACTTTTTAATATTCATTCTGAGAAAATTAAATCCTTAGAAGAGAAGTTCGGAAGCGAAGTTTCATTTGACCCCAGTGAGATTATTGATGGCCTTTTATTGAAAGACGAAACCTTATTGATTGGCTTAAAAACAGGCAGTCTCATTTTTTATGATCTTACTCAAAAAAAAGAATTAAGAAGAATTGAAACGGAACTTAGTCGCTTTAGATGTGTTGCTTCTGTCAATGATAATAATTTTTGGTTGATAGCAAAAAAGGGATTACCTGTTCAAAATAGTAGTGATCCGAAATTGACCGAAATATACTATGTCGAGAAAGATAAACCGCTTAAGCATTTAAAATCATTCCCTGATTTTTGGACCTTCGGATTTGGTGTTTCTGACGATAACAAACTTATTGTAGGTTCTGGGGCCTTCATAAATTATATATATCCCAATGGAGAGATTTCGAAAGAATCTATTAAAGGATTTTCTCAAAACAATCTAACGCATAGTCATTCACAGAGGAGTGCTATTGCATTTAGCCGTGACCAATATTGGATAATCAGCAATTCTAGTGTTTTTACCTGTTTTGAAAATAAAAAAAATAGTTTTAAAAAACTCATTGAAAATAAAAAACTAGATGTCTCTACTTTTTATAACCTGTATGCCAGCGGTGATTTTTTATGGGTGGGATCAATAGATGGACTCTTTAAAATAAACCTAAAAGCTTCTCGGTTTCAACAGGCACTTTACAAAAGCCCTTCAGTTTTTTCACAAAAAGAATTTAATTCTTGTAGAGGAATAACTTCAGACAATGAAGGCAACATTTATGTCTCCTCTAGTAGCATCTATCAACTTCATCAATCAAAACCTATAATACAAAATTCAGTAGCAATGGATTTAGGAGTGGCAAGAGCATTGCTATATGATGAAAAAAATAAATTATGGTTTGGAACTGGTAACACAATTGGTAAACTTGATTTGCAAACCAAAGCTTCAAAAACATTTAAGCTTGATCAGTTGGAGCATGTGAATGGCGCTTGGTCCTTATTCCAAGATAGCAATCAACGACTTTGGATTGCTGCCAAATTTGGTTTACAGTATTTAGATGAAGGATCTGATCAAATCAAAATATTCAAGAAGTTTAATGGATTTGCGGATTTCGAAAAAGAAAGTATATTAACCTATTCGTTCTTTAAAGATCAAAAAAATCGGATTTGGTTGACGACTTCCGGCGGCTTGTTTCAATTAGATTTAGAACAAGGGATTGTCGGGAGGTATTGGCAGAAGGCGGAAGGAGAACAATTCCTTCCTGCTACTGACTTCAGACATATGTATCAGGATAAGGACGGTATTTTTTGGATTGCAACGAAAGCCGGATTAATCCGTTGGGATGAAAAAAAGGGGCAAACTCAATTATTTAATGATGGGGATGGATTTTTAAATAATCAATTATATGCCGTCTATGAAGATGATTATGGATTCCTTTGGATTAGTTCTGATAATGGCATTATCCAATTTGAAAGATCAAGTCATCGAGTAAAAACGTTCCTACCACCAGATGGAATTACTCATCGAGAATTTAACCGGATTTCGCATCACCAAATAGCCGACGGAACTATTTACTTTGGAGGATTAAATGGTGTTACTTATTTCCATCCAAAAGATTTTTATAAATCTTTTAACGAACATCCGGAAATCAAAATGGCTCTTACGGCTTGTCAGTTTTTTTCTGAAACAACAAATGGGAAAGAGGATCAGTTATCCACTTTTAAGGAGCTTGGACAAATCACCATGCATCCTGGAGATAAATATCTTGAAGTTGAATTTGCACTCTTAGATTATGCAAACCCAAAGGAGATTCAATACGCTTATGCAATAAATCCCGAGGATATAAAAGGCGAAAAAGGTTGGAATGTCACAAAAGAAACTTCAATAAATATTGATTTCCTTCCTTATGGTGAACATCAATTAGTGATCAAAGGAAAAACAGCAAATGGACAATACTCCAGCAAAAAATTGACCATCCCAATTCATGTATTCAAGCCCTTTTATCTGAAAAATTGGTTTATGTCTTGTCTTTTTATAGGCTTTTGTGTGATGGTTTATTTTTATCAAAAAATGAAAACTAAGCGATTGAAAAAAAGGCAAAAAGAACTGGAATATACCGTAGCAGAACGTACAGAAATCATACAGCTTCAAAAAGAAGAATTACTAGAATTAGATAATGCAAAATCCAGATTTTTAGCCAATATCTCTCATGAACTTAGAACGCCTCTCACATTAATTATGAATAGTCTGAGTGAAGAAAATGCGGTCAAAATCGCCAAGGAGTTGGAGCAGCCAGGGCTTAGGCATTTTTATGAAAGAGACATCCATATTATCCAGCGTAATGCCAACCGACTACATCGGTTAATTGAACAATTATTGGATCTTTCCAAATTAGAATCAGGAAGATTAAGTTTAGCTGCAAGCAAACAAGACTTCTTTAGTTACCTCCGGGATTTAGTAGACTCTTTTGGTCCATTAGCTCGGCAAAAGAAAATTGAATTAGATTTTGATGCTAATACCGATCAGCTAGAATTATATTTTGATCGTGAAAAAATGGATAAAATCCTTTATAATCTCTTGTCAAATGCGATCAAGTTTACACCACCAAATGGAAATATCTTGGTCGATTTAGAACAGAGGAAACAAGAGGTTTTTGTCAGTATAAATGATACGGGAATTGGTATTCCAAAAAAAGATCAAGCATTTATTTTTAATCGGTTCTATCAAGTTAAACGAAAAGATTCCTATGCTTTTGAGGGAACAGGCTTAGGCCTGGCAATGGTCAAAGAGATGCTCTTGCTGCATCACGGGGCTATTGATGTGGATAGTGAACCAGGACAAGGAACTTGCTTTCGAATAAGCCTTCCTATCGATCATCAACATTTAAGGCCAGAAGAAATGATTGTTCCAAATCAAATAATTTCAACTCAAAAACGGCTCAAATTAGAGAATGAAATACAACAAAGTAATTCACTAAATGATCAGGAATTAAGCACAGAAGAAAAGCCTATTCTTTTGATTATTGAAGACCATGAAGATCTTTTATACCATCAACAAAAACTATTTCAAAAAGAATATAATTTACTAATAGCCCAAAATGGAATCCAGGGAATTAATTTAGCAATTGAGCATATTCCTGATATAATTATCTGCGATGTAATGATGCCAGGTAAAGACGGCTATGAAGTTTGTAAGGATTTAAAAACACAGGAATTAACCGATCACATTCCAATTATTTTATTAACAGCAAAAGCAACTCATGAAGAAAAACTAGAAGGCTTAGTTGTCGGTGCGGATAGTTACTTAACCAAACCTTATGATCAAAAAGAGTTATCACTTCACCTTAAAAATAAATTAGAACTGATTCAAAACATTCAAAAGAAATATAAATTTACAAATGAAGATCAAGTAAACAACTCAAGTTTCAATCCTCCTCAAAGTCCTTTTGTCTCAAAAGTCATTGAAATTATTGATGACAATATTACTAATTCAAATTTTGGTGTGGAGGAATTAGCGCTTATACTGAGGTTAAGCAGAAGCCAATTGTTTCGAAAGCTAAAAGCACTAACTGGAGAAACGCCCGCTATTTTTATTCGCCGATATCGTTTAGAAAAGGCCAGAGTATTACTCCAAAACTTTGAAGGGAATCCATCTGAAATTGCCTATCAGGTAGGCTTTAGTAGTCCTAGCTATTTTTACAAATGCTTTAAAAAAGAATACGGAATAACCCCAACAGAGTTAATTAATTAACCACATAACTATATCTCAACATCTCTACCTCCAACAGTCTCAAATCTACCTTCGCTATTTCTTTCTGCAACATATTTCCTTGTTTTTCAACCTGTCTAACCATCTTAGGAACACGATTCGCAAATGAATAAATCATTTGAGTATCCTTCAGAATCCAAAAGATACTCCTTGTCAAATTTTTACTAATTCAAAAACATTTTCAAATGACATGAGAATGAAAGCCATTGCTATGCCTTCTCTCATTTAAATTAAAATTATTCAATGATGAAAAAACAACTTTTAACAATTGGTTTATTATTACTGTCAATGCTGGCAGGAAATCTTTATGCTCAGACTTCTAAACTGAGCGTTCAAGGCGTTCTTCGAAATTCCAATGGCACGGCCGTGGAAAATGGACATTACAGAATCGTTTTCAAACTTTGGGATGAAGCGACCGGAGGGAATCTTATTTGGAACGAAACCAGAGACAGTATTCGTCTCGAAGGTGGTATTTATAGCGTTGTTTTGGGAGATGGCGATAAAGTGCTTGATGCACCTTTTGATCAACCTTATTATCTAGGAGTTGCTATTGGAGGAGGAACGGAAATGATCCCCAGAGCGAGTTTGACTTCTTCTCCTTATGCTTTAGCCTTGATTGGTAGTGACAATGTATTTCCAAATTCCGGCAACGTAGGTGTTGGTGCATCCGATCCATTACATAAGTTAACCGTCCAAAATGGAACAGGGATACTAGGGCTGAATGCTGAAGATGGCGCTCCTGATGCAGTCATTACTTCTGCGAGTGCTGGTTTAAAATTTAAAACCAGCGATGCCTACATTTTTGAAGATGATAATAATGGAGAAACAATGCGCATCAATACTGATGGCAATGTAGGAATCGGTACCGACGATCCACAAAATCATTTGCATGTCGTCGGAGATAATGAACAAATCAAAGTAGAAGGTACAAACAATGCCAATATTGGCTTTTACAAAACAACAAATAATTCAGGGAAAGGAACTCTTGGTTTTGTTCCAAACTTCGGAAATCACTTGGTTTTAAATAATACTATTGGCGAAACTCACATCAAAGGAAATTCAATCCACTTAAACCCTACTACCGGAGCAACCAACATAGATTCAGACGCAAATGTCGAAGGAGAATTAAACATCATCAAGAATGGTGAAGCATTAAAATTAAAAGGAACAAGTACCAGTTACCTGGGCTTCTATCCTCAAACCGGTCAAGGTAGAAAAGCTTTCCTCGGTTTTGGAAGTGATAATTCAAATGATGTTAAGCTTAATAATGAATCTTCTAACGGAGATATTATTCTTACCACTAACAACGGATCAGTGAAAGTTCAGGATGCTTTACATGTTTCAGGTTGGGATCAAATTCATGTCAATGGAAATACCAGAAGATACCTCGCTGGTGGTAATCATTCTAATTATATAAACTCAAATGTAAAATTTAACATCACCGCTACTGATAATATTCGATCGAAAGGTTTTTGGATTCACTCTGATCAAAGAATCAAAAAGGACATTACACCTAGTAGCCAAAAATCAGATCTCGCACGTTTAAACAAAATTCAAATCGCTGATTACAAATATAAAGATGCTTTTCGTCATGGTACCAGTGTGAAAAAAGGGGTGATGGCACAACAAGTCAGTACCGTTTTTCCTGAAGCCGTTTCTTATTCAAAAAATTTCATCCCCAATATTTTTGCTTACCCAGAAGCTATTTCTAGAAAAGGAGATCAATTTTTAATTACTATGGAAAAAGCACATAGTTTGAAAATTGGTGATCTAATAAGATGTGAAAATGATCAATCCGAATTCAGCATTATCGTTAGCGCTATTATCGACGATCAAACTTTCGCAATTGATCATTCTACCATGCAAATAAACAAAGAGGTATTCTTTTTTGGAACGGAAGTAAATGACTTTCATACCGTAGATTATGATCAGATTTTTACGCTTTGTGTTTCAGCAGTTCAAGAACTTAGTGATAAATTAGAAAGACTTGAAAAAGAAAATGCTCAATTAAAGTCATTCTCCGCAAAAAAAGATTCCATGCTTCAAACTGAAATTCAGACCCTCAATACCCGAATGAAAGCGATGGAAAACTTATTTAGTACAACCAGTAATAACTAGGTAGAAATAATTTTTGCAAAGAGGGTTGAGTGTTCAAACAAAACGCTTAACCCTCTTTGACCACCCCGAAAATGTACTATTTCCAGCATTTGCAACAAGTTTATAGTCATTCGCAACGAGAATACATAGTCAATGGAATGTATTTAGCAACACTCTTTGGCATTGTTCGCTCGCATTTTTTAATTCGAAAAACCATACAAGTGAAAAAATTATATACCTTTTTACTCTTTATAATTTCCTTTAGTCTTCTACTTCCTTTTTCATCCTCTGCTCAGAATGAAGCAGCCAGTGGTGAAGTATTTTTCAATTATGGAAGTACAACTGGAGGAGTCAGTCAATATTATTATTCCAGTTTCACAGTTGGCCAACCCGTTGTTGGGCCTTATTTTGGAGCAGATTACCAAGGAGCGCTTGGTTTCTGGTCAAGATTTTTAGTTGCACCGGCACCACCGATTCTTTCAGCATCGGAAGGAGATTATCCTGATCGGATACTGCTCCAGTGGGGCGTCGATCCACTAAGTCCTGCATCAGACTTGGGATTCAAAATATATAGAGATGGTGCATTTTTAGCCAGTCTCGATCCAAGTACTTTGGAGTTTATTGACTTCAATGTGATTCCAGGTAATTTTTATAATTATGAAGTTCGTGGCGTAAATATATTTGGAGACGGTTATCCTGCTCAAGTAGTAGGTTTCGTAAACCCAAATGGTTCCGTTACTGGACAGATCACCTCTATTAATGGTAATCCTGTAGCAGATGTACAGGTTACACTGGAGCCAACTATCGGAAATTCGTTAAATTTTGATGGTGTTGATGATGAAGTAGTTCTTCCTCATCATACATTATATACAGATGCTATTAATACCATTTCTTTTTGGACAAAAATTGGATCCGGTAATGATTCAGATATGATCCTTGATTTAGGAAAAAATGTATCACAAAACTGGTGGGTAAGTACCACCGCAAATGGATCAGGCAAAGGAATAAAAATAGGAATTGGAGGAGCTGAGTTTCCAGTGGTGTTTTCTGAAAACCCAGATGATTGGCACTATGTCGCTTTTACTTACAATAGCTCAGATCTGAATGTCTACTTAGATGGAGAGTTGCAAGGAAGTATACCTGCAACAATGACCAAAGGGGTTCAGGACTTACTCATTGGAAAAGGAAATGATATTGCAGATTCCAATTTCAATGGATTCTTCGATGACTTTAGAATTTATAATCGGCAGTTATCTCAAACCGAAATTATTCGAACCATGAATGCTACCGTTCCTTCCAATGCCGAAGGATTGGTTGCTTATTGGAAATTAGATGAAGGAATAGGTTCTAAGATTTTTGACTTGGCCGAAAATCAATTGGATGGTAAAATCACTGGAGCTACATTTTCTAATGATCGCCCGGATGTTCTCAATGCGGGAGTGACCGACGCATCAGGTTATTACCTCATCGATGGAATCAATTATGGTGGTGGTCAAAACTTCACAGCTAGACCTTCTAAGAATTTTGAATTCAATAATGGACTAGAATTCAATGCGACCAATTCACAATATGCGAGCATTAGTGCCTTCATGCCTTCAGATACAGGAACAGTTGAAGTCTGGTTCAAACCATCTTCCTTGACAGCTAATCAAACCATACTTTCAAATAGTAGTTTTGATTTAAGCTTAATAGGTTCAGATTTACAAGTTCGTTGGAACGGTGGAAGTGCGCAGTCAATAACAACCATTTCGAATACCGATTATCAACACCTATCTCTGACTTATTTACCAAACGGAGGAAGCACGGATATAAATGTTTATGTCAACGGTGTTTCAACATCTAGTTTTAGCGGTTCGACGGTCCTTTGGGATAATACCAATTGGTGGATTGGACGCAATGCTGAAAGTGCTAATTATTACACTGGCCTTATTGATGAAGTTGTTTTTTATAATAGTGTTAGAACAATACAAGAAATACAATTCAATGCAGCTGTACTTTCTGATGGTGTTAATATTACAGATTTAAATTTATTGGCTTTCTTTTCCCTAAACGAAAGTGTTGGAACAACATTCCAAGACCAAAGTCCTAACAATACTGGAAACGGAAATATTTATAATGGAGCTTCCTGGACGAGTGTAACTGCTCGACCAGAAACAGTACCGCATGAGTTCAGTCCAATTTCAAGAATTGTTACTTTGAACCCTTCAAGTACTGGTGTAGATAATGTAAACTTTGAAGATATTTCTACCGTTTCTGTTTCTGGTTATGTTCGTTATGCAAATACTCAGTGTTTTGCAGCAGGTACGGAAATCTTAGTCGATGGACACACTCATTTACCTCCGATTTATACCGATGAGGATGGTTATTTTGTTGCTGACTTTGAACCAGGTGCAAGTTTTACATTATCTCCAAGATTTGAAGAGCATCAATTCATTCCAGCATTTTGGGATATTTCGAATATCATTGTTCCTAAAGCTGGTGTTGTCTTTAATGACCAGACAACTCGTAACATTGAGGGCGTTATTGCAGGTGGTCTTTGCCAAAAAACTATTATACCAGAAGGAGGAACAGTAATTATTAGTTTGGAATCTACCGATGCTGAAAAGTGTTTTACAAGAACTTTAGAAATTTCAGACCCTACTGGTGAGTTTGATTTTAAAAAAATACCACCAATTGATTTTGAAGTTACTATAGTAAGTCATCCAGTTGCTTCTATCGATAGTTTCTTTACCGATCTCGGAGGTTTTATAGTTGACTTATCAGAAAAAGATACCGCTATAGAATTTATCTATCGGTCGCCAGTTCAGATTCAATTATCAGATATGGCACTTAACTGTAAAGGGGATAATATGTTAGAACAGTTCGAGGAATATGATTTAGAGGTTACAGTATATGAAGATTATTTCGGAGCGATTTGTAAACTGGATAGTATACAGATTCAAATTGATAATGATATTGCAATAGGAGCTGATATTGATTCTATTTATAAAGCGAATAAATATATACACACGTTCTATGCAGGACCTCCAAATATCTTGGAGCCATATCGAAATCCTATTACAGTAACAGCAATTGATAAATTAACAAATAGAAGTGCAACCGTAAGCGCAGAAGCTGTAATAACTGGAAAAAGAGAAAGGGTTGCAGATTTTACTAGTGCTTCTCCAGAATTACCTTTGATGATTCTTCGTGATCCTCCAGGTGATCAGAGTTATGCTTACTTAGAAGAAGGTGATCAGGTTTGTAATTCCTTTTCCGTAAGTCTTCAGTTAGATGCAGAAGCTTCTATCAAATCTAAAGTATCTCTGGGACCTGAATATACTGCTGGAACACCTTTCTTTAGTACTGAATACGATTGGGATGTAAATTTATCATCAGGATATACCGTATCTGGTTCTTTTAATACAGAGACAGAACAAGAGGTGTGTATTACCGCTACTTCTACTATTCAAACACAAAGCGATGAAACTTATCCCGGGAGTGCTATGGGAGGGGATTTATATGTTGGAGGAGCGATTAATTTTATCTATGGAGGTACAGATGTTTTATCATTTGTTGATTCAATTTGTGATTATACTTTAACAGAAGAAGTCTTTGTCCGACCTGACGGTTTTGCAACAAACTATGTTTATTCTGAAGCACATATTCGTGATGTATTGATCCCAGAACTAATCGACCTAGATAGTTTGAAATCTGCAGAGATGTGGCAACAAGTAATCGATAAAAATAATGATACAAAAACGAATGCAGTTTTTCATGAAAATCGATCTTTCGATGCTGGAGTAATCTATGAATATGAAACAGAAATTGAAAAAACAGAATCTACTGAATTAGAATTTGATGTTAGCATTGTAAAAGAAGTGGCCGCTGAAATAGGATTTAAAACAGGAGGTATTGGTGCTGGTGTAGAAACTTCTTTCAAAGTAGGATTTACTTATGGCGGTTCTGAGGAAACAACAAATACTTCTACCACGACTGTTGGATACCACTTGGAAGATAATGATGTAGGAGATAATTTTTCTATAAATATTTTAAAAGATAAAGTATTTGGAACACCAGTATTCAATACGGTCGCTGGTCAGTCTTCTTGTCCTCATGAACCGGTGACACAACATAGAGATGAGGTAAGTATTCAAATGGCTCAAACAACTCAAGTGAATGTCCCAGAAACGGAAGCTGCTGTTTTTGATGTAACGGTAGGAAATATAAATCCTGCTGAACATCGTAGAGTTTATATGTTAGGCGTAGATCAAGCATCCAATGAAAGTGGTGCCGTCATTAAAATTAATGGCCAATCAGCCAATTCTCCTATTTTATTTGACTTAGAATATTTGGAGTCTCGTCAAGTAACCGTGACCGTTGAAAAAGGTCCTGTAGAATATGATTATGAAAATTTAAGATTAATATTTTATTCTGATTGTGAACGGGAGCGTGCACTAGATATTGGTATCGATACAGACTCTCTATTTTTGCAGGATGTTACATTCAATGCATACTTTATAGAGTCATGTAGCAATGTTAATATTGGTTCTCCTGGCCCCAACTGGGTCGTTGTTCCTGAAGATGGAGACACCATGAATATCACATTGAACGCTTACGACCTTGAGGATACGGACTTGGAGCTGTTACGTTTACAGTATAGAAAAGTAGGAGGAAATGGTGCATGGATTAATATTGCAGAAATCATTAAAGATTCATTAGGTCCTCTTTTTGAAATGGTGCCTTGGGATATGTCTGCACTTTCTGATGGGGCTTTTGAAATAAGAGCTTTGTCTTCATGTTCAGGAGGATTACCTAGTGGATATTCTGATGTAGTCACTGGTCGCTTGGAAAGAGAACCGCCACAACTTTTAGGGACACCTTCTCCTTCAGATGGTGTGTTACACGCTGCGGATCAGATCTATATAGAATTTACTGAAGATATTAATTGCAATGGCTTGACTTCTTTGCCTGGTGCTTTGGAAAACTTTGTCGGCTTGTATTTTGCTCAGACAAATGAACCAATTAATATCAATATTTCTTGTACCGAAAATCGAATCTATCTCGATCCAGTTATTGCAAATACAGAAATTGAAAATCAAATTCTTCGGGCTGAAGTTCGTGGTATTAGTGACCTTGTTGGGAATATGACTCCTGAACCAATAACCTGGGAATTCTTCGTCGATCGTAATCCGCTCAAGTGGGTAGAAAGCGATATCGTAGATATCAAATACGATGATGAAAGTTGGTCGGTGACTCGCTCCATTAAAAATTTTGGAGGACAGACAGAAGCCTTTACTTTAGAAAATATTCCAGACTGGTTAACGCCTTCTGCGACCTCAGGAGAGATTGCTCCAGGTGGAACGGCATTTATCGTTTTTACTGTGCCAGATCAAATTTCTAATGGTCAATATCAAGAGACGATTCAGTTGCATAACAACATGGGAGATGAACCTTTAGGAATAGATCTCGCAGTACTTTGTCGACCAGAAGAATGGACAATTAATCCATCGGCTTTTGATTACAATATGACCTTTACGGTTGAGTTAAATATCGAAGGAGAATTATCTAATGATCCTTTTGATCGAGTCGGTGCTTTTGTTGGAGATGACCTTAGAGGTTTTGCCAATGTAGAATATGTACCTTCCATCGGTGAGTACATGGCTTTCCTTACCGTGTATAGTAATCAGGTCGAAGGCGAAGAATTGAGCTTCCGAATTTGGGATGCTTCTGATTGTTTACTCTACGGTTCTGTTTTAGAAAATTATACTTTTATCAATGACGGATTAGAAGGAACACCAGATAATCCTGATGTATTACATACTCAAAATGTGATCTTGAAAAAGATACCAGTACACAATGGATGGAATTGGATTTCTTTTAATCTCAATATGCCAGATAAAGATATCAATGTTGTTTTGGAAAGTTTAGATCATCCTCAAGATGTCTTGATCAAAGATCAAGTTTCTTTTTCTCAATACTTCAATGCGATAGGAGAGTGGGCTGGTTCGCTTCAGGACTTAGGATACACTTCGATGTACCAATATAAAGGAACTCAAAATGATACGATAACTTTATTAGGTTATCCGATTGATCCAGACACCGTTGATATTCCGATTAATATTGGATGGAACTGGATAGGATATTTGCCACAAAATGGAGCTTCCGTAGATACTGCTTTAGGATCTTTGTCACCATTAAATGGAGATATTGTGAAAAACCAAACGTCCTTTGCCCAGTATGTAACTGGAGTAGGTTGGATCGGAAGTTTGACTTATATGGAAGCACCGAATGGTTACCTTTTAAAATCTAGTACCGAAGGTGTTTTGTTTCAGTCGGAACCAGAAAAATCATTGTTTGTAAATCGTCCGGAAGAACAATTAGCTGGAACTCGATCTTCAACTTGGGATATTAATCCAAGTGATTTTGAACACAGTATGACACTGATAGGAGTGGTAGAAGCGAGTGGAGAATCTATGTTGAAAGAAGGAGATGAAGTAGCTGCTTTTGTTGATGATGAGGTCAGAGGTACTACCTCTAGTTTATACATCGAAGCATTAGATATTCATTTATTGTTTTTGACAATTTATTCGAATGAAGGTGATGAAACACTATCGTTTAAATTCGCGGATGCAGAAACCGGAGAGATCTATGATCTTGTAGAAACAATCAATTTCGAAATCAATGGAAGTGTTGGAATGGTAGATGAACCTCAAGTATTATCTTTCGATCCTCCGACTGCTGTTGATAATTTAAGTGATGATATTAGTCTCAAAGTTATTCCAAATCCTTTTAGAGGATCTACGAATATTTCTTTGGTATTAGCGAAAGATGATTTAGTGACAATTCGATTGACCGACATTGTTGGTAACCAAGTAAGAGAACTCAAAATCAATGTCCCTGCCGGGCGTGCTTGGATTGAATTGGATGCGACCAGTGATAATGGCAGCCCGCTTCCTACAGGTGTATACTTTGTAAACATCGAAGGAGAATTCGGGAACGCAACCGAGAAAATTTTATTAGTCGATTAAGGATTTTACTAGTTCAAGAGGTGAGGAAATTCACCTCTTGAATTCTAATTAGTTCAAGGAATGGATTCCCCCATCTTTCTTGAATTCTATTTAGCGCTCTATGCTTCAGATTAAAATCAAGCGATAACTTAACGTTGTCGCTTGAATCTGAAGACTCTCTCTCATAAGAAAAGACTAAAACAATAACGTTGAAAAAAACCACACTTCTGGCATTGTTTCATATGCTCGTTTTTAATCTCTTTGCTGGTCCTCCCGACTGGCAGGTAGATCCGTCTGCATATAATTTTAATGTAAATATAACAGGACGATTGTATGTCAATGATGGAGTAGATAGCAATACCGGAAATATCATTGCTGCTTTCGTAAATGGAGAAGTAAGAGGTGTAGCAGAAGGACAAGCTATTGGCCCCAAGGTTTATTATTTTTTAAACATCTATAGTTCTAACCCATCCTCGGATAATGTAACGTTCAAAGTATATCTAGCTGATGAAGATCAGATTTTAGATGTTGAAGAATCTTTTATTTTTAAAAAAATCAATAGTGGATCGACTCAGATTTTTCACACTTACCTCGATGAAGATTTTCCAATCAATCTAAATGATATCCCAGACCAAACCGTAGAACAAGGAACGGATTTCGATTCGATTTATTTACCCGATTATTTGGTGCAGACAGACACTGATCCGATTGTTTGGACGGTTAGTGGAAATACAAATTTGCAAATTGAAATAACAAACGATTGGCTAAAAATGACTCCAGCCGATACGACCTGGATTGGTGCAGAGACTTTAACAATCATAGCTACAGAACAAACAACAAATGCCTATACTGCAAGCACCGATGTATTGTTTACCATTTTAGAAAACAGTAATCCGCCAGGAGGTGGAACTGGAGAACCACCGGAGTGGAATGTAAATACTGGAGACTACAGTTTTAGTACAAATCTCACTGCTCAATTGTACCTCAATGATGCTTTAAATAATACCAATGGAAATGTCATTGCTGCTTTTGTCAATGATACCTTACGTGGAGTAGCAACGGGGACAGAACTAGGGAATGAGGTCTATTATTTTATGACCGTTTATAGTTCCGTACCATCTTTGGATACTTTTGATTTTAAAGTTTATGTCAATAGTGAAGACGGTGTTTATGATATTGAAGAAAGGTTGGCATACAATGAAATCAATGCAGGTACGATCTACGAATTAAATTCTTACCTGGATTTGGATCAGCCAATAAGTTTAGAATCTATTCCCGATCAAACGGAGGTGGAAGGCTTTGCATTTGATTCAATTTATTTACCAGATTATTTAATTCAAACAGATCTAGATCCTGTTCTTTGGGGTTTTTCTGGAAATACAGAATTCCAATTTAGCATTAGTCAGGATTGGTTGATTGTAGAATCGATTACTTCAGGATGGGCAGGAACGGAAGTAATTACAATAACTGCGACAGAGCAAACGCCCAATGCATATAGTGCATCACAAGAAATAAATTTTACGGTTGTTCCCGATTATGGAGCACCAGATTGGGATCAAGTGCCTGGTCAGAAAATTGGATTAAATCAAACTTTCAGAGGTTTTGATTTAGAAGAATATATTTTTCCGTATGCTGGAAATTCATTAGCCTATAATTACTTCATGCCCCAAAGTGTTGGATCTGATCCAGATGAAAACTGGTCTTTTACAGCTAAAGAATTTCAATATAGCATGAATGTAACGACTCATGTTCGTTATGGTTCTACGGATCATGGTGGAAGTGCAGACCGATTATTGGCTTTCATCGAGGGAGCATTAGTTGGAATTGCAAGCCCTACAATAGTTAATGAAAAAACACTTTACTTTTTAACCGTTTACTCAGATGATAGCAATGTTCCGGTAAGTTTTAAATTGTACGATGATGCGAATTCTAGACTTTACGAAATTGTCGATGGATTGAATTTTCAGAACGGCTTAGAAAATGGAACGCCAGATAATCCAATGAGTTTTAATACTGCTCCTTTGGAAGTTGTTTTAGATACTGATGGAGATGTGATTGTCAACATTGAAGAATCCGGTTGGATCGGAACGCAGCAAATTGCTTTTATCGCTTATGATACTTTTCAACCCTTGATCAATGCGGATACCAGCTATGCGGATTTTACAGTGGTCAATGAGTATGCACCAGAAATTACAGGGATCGCTGATCAATATGTTGAGTTAGGAACCGCATTTACAAGTATTAATTTAAAAGCTCACTATACGGAATTGGATGGTGATTCGGTTACTTGGTCTGTCAATGGAAATCAAAATCTCAATTTTTCTATAACTACAAAATGCGCTTTAGTTGTTACTCCAATTGATCCCGGTTGGACTGGTGAAGAGACTGTTAATGTTCGAATTACTGACGTGACAACCTGTGGACTTTTTACGGAACAAGAAGTAACTTATACGATTGGTGCTCCAAACCAAGCACCAGAAATGGCCATGGTGCCAGATCAGATTATTGGAATAGGGGATACCTTTCCAGACTTAGACTTAGCGAACTATCTTACAGAACCAAATGGCGATCCAGTAACTTGGACGTATTATTTTAAAAACCAAAATTTAGAAACTGCTAATCCTGCTTGGTCCATCAATCCTGGAGGTTTTCAATACAGTATGACCATGACGACTCAGGTAAAAGTCAGAGAAGACTTTCCTGCAGCGAGTGGTCATCAAATTGCAGCTTTTTATGAAGGGCAATTAAGAGGATTAGCAACGGCACAAGAAGTGAATGGCGACTGGATGTTTTTTATGAATATCTATTCGAATGTATCTCAGGACTCGATATATTTTGAATATTATGACCCAGATCAGAATGCCGTTTATGCAATCAATGATTCTTTGAAATTTATATCACAACAACAAATAGGTTCGGTGAATACTCCCTTTGAATTACATGCTGGATTTGTTGATCCAAAACCGATAGACGCCTTGTTGACACCTGGGGTAATTGACCAGGATTGGTTAGGATCTGATACGCTTTTTGCGATTGTAACGGAGCTTGGAACTTTTGAACAATATCGTGATACGGCGAGGATTATTTTTAGAGTGCAGGCAACAGGTCCAGACCTGCCCGTTGATTTGATTTCTTTTACAGGAAAAACGGAGGAAAAGAAATCTATTTTGGATTGGCAAATTGCTAGTCCTGATAATATTCAGGTTTACGAAATCCAGAGAGCAGTCGATCAAACAGGTAATAATGATTTAAGTTGGGAGTCTATCGACATCGTCATACATGAAGAGGATCAGGAGTTTTATCAGTTCATTGACGAGCAACCTTTTTTTACAAAAAATTATTATCGTTTAAAAATGATTGATTTTGATGGCTCCTTTGAATATTCAAATGTTATTAGTTTGGATTTTGAAAAAGAAAAATCATACGCAGCAAAATTATATCCTAACCCGACTGCAAATACGATCATCTATCTCGACTTGGTCACGAATGAATCAGAAGAGATTGAAATTCAAATCGTAGACAACAATGGTCGAATCTGGTCGACCCTGAATATAATGGCTCAGGGAAGCCGTGAATTTGTCGCATTAGATTTAAATAACTTCTCTCCAGGAACTTATTTTGCACGTGTCAAAATAAACTATAATTTGACTGTTTTGGCATTTTCGATTTTATCAAGGTAACTTAATATTTAATTCCGTGAATTACTTAATTTTATATTAAGTAAGTAGACGTTAAGAATTAAGTTAAATCGTTTTGATATTCTGAAATTTTCATAAACAATTCGCTGTAAGGAGATTGTGTTGAAAAATTTGAGATATCTTAAAAAAAAATGATTTAACTTAATTTAGTCCAATAACTTACTATATTTATACTTACTCAAATCATTATTTCCACTTACAAAGCTAGAAGTTTTATGACCATCCATTTAAGATGATTGGTTATTTATTTGTGATTAACTTATAAACCACAAAGCTATTTCGATTATTTACGACATGAAACATTTATAACTCAGTTTACGTAGAAATGGCTTGACTATTTTAGCCTTCAAAACCATGAAAACTCAAAAGAAATTTCTTCTTTTCTTTTTATTCGTTGTTTATACTGTATTGTATTGTGACGGACAAACTGCACGTCCTAATGTTCAGTTTTATTCCATTGAAGATGGATTGTCTCATAATCAAATCTTAAGTGCCTACAAAGATCAGAATGGGATGATGTGGATACTGGCGCTCGACAAGATGAATCGATTTGATGGAAGGGAATTTAAGGTGATTAATAATAGCCGAAATTTTAGTCCTTTAGCGAGAATTATTGGGGAAGACGCTACTGGAGATCTTTGGATCAGAAATGGCTATGAAAAATATGAACTCCTTTTTTTTAACACAGAAAAAGAGACCTATAAAACCTTTGTTCAAAAATTTGAAAATACACCCTTAGAAAATTATAAAGGAATTGAATTTTATTTCCCAGGAAACTCAGGGCAATTTTTTTTTGGAACTAAATCAAGTGAATTACTTCGATATGATCCAGAGACTGAAACCTTAAGCCACATTCAGTTTGATGAAAAAACAAGAGTGTTCCCTTTTTTTGAAGATTCGGAAGGCATCATCTGGGCCGAAATCATGTCCCACACGTCAAGATACAAAGGCAGTAGTAAGGTAGTAGGAGTGGACAAAAAAGGCAAAATCATTCATCAATTTTACTTCGACCAAATCGTATTCACGCCCGATAAAATAGATCACAATCAATTTTCTTTCTCCAGCCATGACGACTTTTATATCGTAGATAAAAACAGATCTTTACAGAAGTATCCTCTTTCCAGTTTTGGCAATCGACCAATCTTAGATAAAGACGCTATAGGGTTTCATTGGATTAAGTATGATCCAAACGGAAAACAATTTTGGCATTTTAGGGAGGGGCAAAACTTCACTATTTTCGACCCGAAAAATGGAAAAGTGGCTAGGCTGGAGGAGCTTGATTTAATGGAGGAAAAAGCATTTAATGATTTTTTTATTGATGAGGAAGGTATCAATTGGGTAGCAACATCTGGGGGCTTGTATAAACTTAGACCATTGACCAATGATTTTAAAAAGTATCTATATACCCAACCAAATGAAAAAGGTAAAGAAAGTATCAGCTGCCGGAAAATTGATAATAGTATTAATGGAGATTTGTATGTAAGCACTGAGCAAGGTGTTTTCTTAATAGAAAATAAAAAGACTAAAACAGGTGATCGAATAATCAACAGCCAAAAAATAAAAGGAGGAGATTTTTTTTCTTTAGCTAATTTGGTAGATACTAAAAATAATCTTTGGACAAGCTCTTCAAAGGGCATTCATCGATTTCAACAACATCAATTAGAAAAAACCTGGACTAAGACTCCAGGACTTGTCTGGTCTTTGTTTGAAGGAGAGCGGAAATTATGGATAGGGGATGAATACAATAAAGAAACAAAAGAACAACTGAAGTATATTGACTTACAAACGGATGAACTTCTTGCTTTCGATCAGTATAATGGATTTGAGCGTTTGAGAAAGAGTACTATTTACGCCATACAGAAATTAAAAGGCGACAGCTTGCTATGGCTGGTGACCAATAAAGGACTTTTTACTTTAGATGAGACCAAGGGCATTCAAGCTCATTTCTCTACTCAGGAAAAAGCAGAATACTACTTTCCGGTTGATGAACTAAAACATTTGTACGAAGATGAAGAAGGCATTATTTGGCTGGCAACTTCTCAAGGCTTGCTTCGTTGGAATCGAGAGGAGCACAGTTTTCAGCGGTTTACAACTATAGATGGCCTGTCCCACAATAATTTGCATGCTGTTTATGAAGATGATTTTGGATTCCTTTGGATGAGCAGTGACTATGGACTCAATCAGTTTCAAAAAAGCACCCAAAAAATTAAGACTTACTTGCCTTTAGATGGTGTCACACATCACGAATTCAATCGGATTGCTCACCATCAAATCAAGAATTCCCAAGATTTATCGCAAAATGGAATGATTTATTTTGGTGGTTTAAATGGCCTCACCGCTTTTCATCCAAAAGATTTTGTAGAACAATTTGATAAAAAAATCGAGATACCAATTGTCTTGCTAAAGGCTGAAATTTTTAGAAAAAAAACAAATGAAATTGACGAGCTTAAACCTGATTTTGAAGAAAATAAAAAGATCGTAATATATCCTGGCGACCAATCTTTGAACCTTGAATTTGCATTGTTGGATTATACTAATCCTAAGGACATTCGCTATGAATATCGGATAAAAGGGCTAAATGAAAATTGGACTTCCCGAAAAGACAACACACTCTTGATAAGTGGCTTAGCTTATGGAAAACATGAATTAACGATTCGGGCAAGAACGGGAAAAGGAGCCTACTCAAAACAAGAATTGCGAATCCCTATCCATGTATTGCGACCTTTTTACTTGCAATTATGGTTTGGTCTTTTGAGCATTGTTCTTTTAGGAGCTTTAATCTTCTGGGCATATAAAAGACGAACGCGCAACTTAATACAGCAGAAAAAATTATTAGAGACAGAAGTCAGTGCTCGAACAAAAACCATCGAAGAACAGTCAAAAGAATTACGTCATCTCGATAAAATAAAATCTCGATTTTTTGCAAATGTTTCTCATGAATTAAGAACTCCATTGACACTGATTTTAGGCCCTTTGAATGAGGTGCTGAAACGAAACAGGATTCAAGCAGAAGATGCTAAATTTATTGCTACGGCGAATCGTAATGCCAAAAACTTACTTAAACTGACTAATGAAATATTGGACCTAACAAAATTAGAGGTCAGTAAAATGGAGTTGGAAGAAAGTCCTGTTTTTATTCTGGAAGAAACACGTCGAATATTTTCTTTGTTCGAAACAGAAGCTTACCAAAAAGGAATTAAATTTCAATTTGTAAATGAAGTCAATCCAGCATTAGAGATACAATTAGATCTAAATAAATTTGAAAAAGTAATCAATAACCTCCTGTCAAACGCTTTGAAGTTTACGGACCAGGGGGAGGAAGTGCTTCTTAAATTAGAAGAGCAAGAACAAAATATTAGAATAGAAATCCAGGATACAGGAAAGGGAATTTCACCCGCAGATTTGCCACACGTCTTTGAACGTTTTTACCAAAGTAAAGAAAACAATGCACTAATTGAAGGAGGTACAGGGATTGGTTTAGCTTTATGTTTGGAATTTGCTAAGCTTTTCAAGGGAAGGATATGGGCAGCATCTGGTCCAGCTGGAGATCCCCTAAAGAAAGGGAGTACTTTCTATTTTGAGTTTCCTAAAAAAGAAGTCGAAAAAACTATAGATCAAATTAAGCATAGAGGGCAAGATGAGCAACTGGCCTTTCAAGAAATAAATACAGAATTTGATATTAAATTTAGGTCAAAAGTAGGAACACAAAATCTGTCGAACAAAGACTTGCCCACGATCTTAGTTGTAGAAGACAATATAGATTTACGCGAATTTCTAGAATTGATTCTACAAACAGAATACAAGGTTTTAAGTGCAGAAAATGGAGCAGAAGCTTGGCAAATCATTCAGGGAAATAAAACGATAGACCTCATTGTTTCCGATTTAATGATGCCGGTAATGGATGGTTTTCAGCTATTGGAAAACTTAAAATCAGATCCAAAGTTGGCTTCGATACCTGTGGTCATGTTAACCGCCAGAGTCGAGTTACAAGATAAACTAAAAGCCTTGCGTATTGGAGTAGATGACTATATTTTAAAACCATTTCAAAAGGAAGAACTACTGGTTCGTATTCAGAATTTACAGAAAAATGCAGTAGCAAGAAAGGTTTATCAAAACGAAACAGTCCTTGAGGTTGTGGGAGGAGAACCAGAGGAAGAACCGAAATTTGAACAATCAAGTGAAGACCAGGATTGGCTTATTCAAGTAGAAAAACAAGTACGTTCAAATATTTCAAATTTCGAATTCAATGCTGACTTTCTAGCCAAAAAACTTTTTCTCAGCCGTCGCCAATTGGATCGACGCCTTAAAGTCTTGACTGGCTTGACAACGGGTGAGTATATTCGAGAAACACGCTTAGAAGAGGCTCGAAACTTAATAGAATCTCGCTCCTTTAGATCAATCAAAGAAGTTTGCTTTGAAGTAGGTATCAAATCCCCTTTCTATTTTTCTAAACAGTATCAAAAACGTTTTGGAATATCTCCAACGGAATTATTGAAAAAATGATTTTCCCATTTCTCTTTTTAGAGCATGTTTAAAATTTGTTTTAGATTAAAAATCAAGAATTTGTAGTTCTGACAAACTAAAAATAATAAGTTTAGCAGACTAAATGAGTTCTTTTTTAGGAGGTCAGATTCATAAAGTATTGGGTTTTCAGACAATAGAAATTTAAACATGCTTTTAATCTAAAGAATTCTCCGATGCTTGCATCGGGTGTCCATGTTAAAAGACTCGCCGAACCGACCATTAACCATTTACTTTTAACTAATTAATCCATTTGCGAACAATTAAAAGAGAACACTCTTTCAAGTTTAAAATCGACGAATGTCCTCCTGGACGAAGTCGAAGGGAGGTTGTAACTTGGAAGTAAGGGATAGTGCAAGTTTCTAACTTACATGCTCAGATGTCATCCGCAACTTTAATTAATTAACCAATACTTCGTCAGCTTGCTGTGGAGTAGTTTATTTTCATGAACTATTAATAATTCTGAGTTCTAAGTTGGTATAAGGGCGTTTTTTTTACTTAAAAAACTGGACATCGACCTCAAAAAACTAGACATTCTCGAGAGAAAAGAAATCAAATTAAAGTCGGTGATCTACTTACTGCTCCCTTTTAAAAGCCCCTATATCTATTGAGTTTTAGTGAAATTTGTCCATTTTTTTACTACTAATAGAAGCTAGTCTAAATCTTTTACCTCACCAAATCCCTGTATCTTTCTTAGCTATTCTGGCGTAATATTTTACCATAAACAATCATGCTTTCTTCCTCTTAAAGAATTAAACATGTAAATATCAGATAGCTATAGTCATATCCATTATTGCAAAGTATATTAATCTATTTATGAAAACATTGTTATATCTTTTTCAAAGAACCAGAAAGAAAATTGTTTATCTGAGCTTGATGAGCTTTTTCTTTCAAATAGGCTTTGTCAACTTAATGCAGAGTCAGAATGTAATCCCTAAATTTGGAAAAGATTATCGATCCTTAAAAATCAATGGCGGAATTCGGCTAATGAATGATTTTTATGCTTATTCTGGAATTGACCCTCGTCGAGATGGCTACCAATTTAGAGCACAAGCCAAATTAAATCTTAATCTTTTTGGTATCAATGCACCATTCACTTTTAACTTCTCAGACGGCAATAAAAATTTCAGATTACCCTCCTATACTTTCGCAGGGATTAGCCCTAAATATAAAATCGCGACACTTCACCTTGGTGATCGATCGCTGTTTTTTTCTCGATATACTTTAGGAAATATTACCTTTCGTGGAGCCGGTTTAGAGCTGAGACCAGGGAAGTTTTATATTGGAGGAATGTATGGAAGATTACGTAGAGCTGTAGCGGAAGACTTAGATGGAAGACAAGATCTCGATCCTTCTTATAAAAGAATGGGCTATGGAATCAAAACGGGTTACCAAGGACAAAACACGAAAATGACCTTGATTCTTTTTGGTGCAAACGATGATGAAGGTTCTATCGAAAATCCAATTAGCCGACCAATTTCTCCCAATTCAAATGTAGTCGCGAGTATCCAAGCCTATCAAAAAATAACCAATTCAATCAATGTAAATGTTGAATGGGCACACAGTTTATTTAATAAAGATACTCGGGCATTAGGCCTGGCTGGATCTCAAAATTTTTCAAATACTTATGGTGGTATTTTCGAACCTAATGCTTCTTTTCAAGCAGGTGATGCTTTTAATTCTAAATTGAATTATGCAGGAAATGGTTTTGGATTAAATTTCGGTTACGAAAGAATCACCAGAGGTTTTAGAACATTGGGAGCGATATTTTTTAATAATGATTTAGAAAATATAACTGCGGGTTTTAATAAAGTCATGATGAAAGGTAAGCTCAATCTAAGCCTCAATGGCGGAATTGAACGAACCAATCTAGACGAGTTTGTTGCTGAAAAAACAACAAGAATTATTGCTTCTACAAACCTAAATTACAAACCTTCAAATAATTGGAACTACTCCGCTCAATATTCTAATTTTCAAAATTCTACAAAACTCAGAGCAGTCAATACACAAGAACTATTTGTGGATTCTATCTTCTTAGCTCAGGTTACCCAAAACGCCTCCTTCACTGTAACGCATCTTATGGGAGCCAATGCAGACAAAGGATCATTGACAGGGTTGCTTAGTTTTCAAAATGCCAATAGTATTATCGAAGATGAAATCTCAGAAGATCAACGTTCTGATTTTTGGTATGGAAGTCTAATTTATCGTGCACCTCGGACTGGCGACTTTGGATGGGGAACAAGCTTGAGTGTCAATCGATCTTCTTTCTCAGATATTGTCTCGACTTATATCACGCCAAGCTTTTTAGCTGACCGAACATTCCTCGATGAAAAACTAAGTACTGATGCAAGAGTGAGTTTGAATTATATCACTCAACTGGAAAACAAAACCGTCTTATTCAATCTAGGATTAGGTGCCAGATACAAAATAAACAAGGACAATGACCTTGGATTTTCTGCAAATATTATTCAGCAATTTGGTTCCGGCGATGCAATTAAGCAATTCTTTGAATCTTATTTCAATGTGACTTACGGCTATAGATTTAAACGTTAGCGAAAGAATTCTTTCAAGTTTAAGCTATAGCGTGAGCTTGATGCAGTGGATCAAAGGAACAGGCAGGAAAAGGAAGCTGTAAATGAAAGTAAAGTATAATAGCAAGTTTCTAATTTGCTTAAGTCAGATATCAAAAAGACAAAATTTAGAAAGACACCAACTCCAATGAAAACAATAAAAGCATTCCTATTTTTAATCGTAAGCTTAAGCGTTGTTAGCCAAGTTTCAGCTCAGATTTACCCTGTTATGTTGGCAACACAGAGCATTCCTCCTCACACAGGGAATATCTCCGATTGGACCGCTCCCGGAACCAATAGATTGAGTGTCAATATCCTTTTACAAGATGTCAATGAAGTCAATTACCAAGCTAGACTCAAGGTAAGAATTGAAGGTCAGGGGATTACTCTGCGTTCGAGAGAGGATTATTCATTGTCGCCAATTGAACTGCGATACGGAGCACCGACTCAATTAAATGGCCCTGACCTCGCTTCCATTTTGCACTACGAAAATTTGGTTTTTGAAAATTATTCTATCCAACAATACGAAGATAATGGAGGGTTACCAGATGGCATGTATCAAGTCTGTTTTGAAGTCTATGATTATAATCGCCGAGAAGATAAACCTGCAAGTATAGAAAGCTGTGTAACCGTTTTTGCAACCTTACACAAAACGCCAGTTATACTCTCTCCGATTGGAGAAATCAATCCACTATATCCGCAGTTCGTTCCAGTTCAATGGCAAGCCAGACATAATGCTTCTTTCCCTACTCAATACCAAGTAGAAATTTACGAATACGACATCAATGGAGGAATGACACCAGACCTGATTGTTGAATTTGATCAACCTTTTATTTCAAAAGAAGTGATGTCAATGAGCAGTAGTATTGTTGATATCTCCGATCCTCAATTGATACCAGGAAGAAGTTATATCGTCCGTGTTCAGGCCGAAGACATTACACAACAAAATGGATTTAAAAATAATGGATGGAGTGATTTTGAAGTCTTTACCTATGGTAGCGAAGAATGCCCATCACCGTTTAATATTAAAGCAGAAAATATAGATATAAATACTGCAACGATTTCCTGGGATGGCGTTCCCGGAGGATTTAATAATAGCTATGTTTTAAAATATCGAAATAAAAACAAACCCAATGCTCAATGGTACGAAGATGAGACAACTTCCACTTCTTGGGACATCAAAGACCTCAAAGAAAATACGACTTACGAATATCAAATGTATACGCTTTGTGGTGGAAGTACACCCGGTATATATTCTGTGATTGATACTTTTACAACGGATACGATTCCTGTTTTTATTGACTGTGATGAACCCAATTCTATTCCGGAAATTACTAATCAAGATGCGATTGATTCTCTTGAACAAGATATGATTATTACGATCGCAGATTTTAAAATCTATATTGATAGTATCGAAGAATCTAATGGCTTATGGTCAGGTGAAGGTTCCGTTCTTATACCTTGGATAAACACATATATCAATGTCGAGTTTGCGAATGTTGCGGTCAATACTGATAGAGAAATTTATGCAGGAGAGGTATACGCGATCTCTCAAGGACTAGATGTTTTACCTGGATTTATTTCTTCAACAGACCTAGCAGCAGAACGAAATCTACCGGAAATACAAGTTTGTGATGACGGAAGTAGTAATAATGAAAGCAATGA